>NZ_CAUPYC010000022.1:0-52748 GCF_963515335.1 uncultured Paenibacillus sp.
GCAATTCCGAAAACAGCTTCAGCTTATTTAAGCGGGTTTACTGAATAGTTACGAGTATCCCTCGTCGTTTGGCCCTTTTACAAATTTATATCTATTAACGGGAGTTTTTCATGTTCGTCTTGTTCGGTGCTATCATAGGCTACCCAAACATGCCAGGAGTTCGATCGCAGTTCTGGTTTAATCAAGATGAGGCGAGTGATAAATCCAACGAGAAAAAAGTAGTTTTGGATGCCCACATGCTCTGGAAGCTGATTCATGATGAAAAGGAAGTTATCCCGATATATCCGAAAGTTGCATTTTTAATCGGATGCGTGTAAGCAAGGATATATCAATTTCTGCACGGCGACCCGCAAAAATAACGGGAGCCCCTTCTGCAAGGGGCTCCCGTCCAATCATTTAAAAAACAAAAAGTGCGTGGCCAGGCCTCTCAGCCTGCCGTCGGACGGCTTGTTGACGACCCGTCCGTTGAAGATCAGCGACGATGAGCCGCCGCCGTCGAGGTTGTACGCATCTTTGACGCCGAACCGTTCGAGCAACATCTGCATCTCCTTGAGCGTCGCGCCGGAGCGGCCGTTCTCGTTATAGCCGTCGGTGACGATGAAGAGCAGCTGGTCGTCCCTGTAGTTGGCGATGACCGTTCGCGGCGCACGGTAAGGGGTCTTCTGCCATTTCGGCGGAATCGGCTGTCTGCGTCCGTCCTTCATCAGCACGGGGACGAATGAAGCGCCGAACTTCGGCTCTTGCTTGTCCAGCTGATCTCTCGACTTATACTTGCCCCCGATCAGCTTCATATCCTTGTTCATGCCGACGAAAAACAAATCTTTATAGCTCGGCTGGAAGCCTCCGATATACCTGCCTCCCAACACCGTGGTGCTGAGCGGATACCGCTTCCCGCCGTCATCGGCATAACCGCCCGCGTTAACGCCGGCAACCGCCTTGTACCTTCTGGCGGCGGATAAGGTCGTTTCCGCTTTGCCTACCTTATCGTAACCCAGCACCATTCTCATCGCGTTGTCCGACTTCAGCTTGACCTTCATCGCGTAGCCGGTGAAGTTCTGCGCTTTTACATAAAACAACTGCGCCGTTAGCTTATTCGATTGAACCTGCTTCGACGGAGTGCCGATCTTTCCCGTAATTCTCCTGTCGTAGATTCGCAGCGGCTTGGACGCATAGTTTGCCGCCCGCCGTACCATGGTGTTCATGTCGGCGTTCGCCAGGCGATAGATCTGTGCCGATTTCTCGATCGTCTTTGTCGTCTGCGCCGCCAAGGCTTCCGCCTTATCCAGCCCGTCCGATACCGCTGCAGCCGCCTCCGTCGATGCGGCGCTTGCCGCCTCGATGTCAACGCCGCTCGAAAGTCCGGGATCGGCTGCAGCGCCGGCCGTGGTCAGCCAGCTCGTCCATACCATCCAGACCGCTATTCCGAGGAACGGCGCCGTCGCCAGCAAAATCAACCGGTTCAGATATTGAATTCGGACCGCCGTCATTTCAACAGCTCCAAGGTTTTCTCAAGCTCGTCCAATTGCCGCTTCACTTCATTGATTTGCGTGTACAGCTTATTGCTATTGTCGGTCTTGGTGCCGGCATTATCTTTCGTAAACGTCAGCAGCTCGTTCAGCGCGTCGACCTTGCCGGAAAGACCGGTAATTTGAGTGGTGTACTTCGCTTCCATCTGCCCGATCCGGCTCTCATAGTCCGTCTTCAGGGCAGCGATTTGGCGGTCGGCTTGTGCCTGGACATCGGCCGTAATGTCGGATTTCAGCTTGCCGGTATACCAAACGGTACCGCCGATGCCGCCTGCGACAAGAACGAGCCAAGCACCAACTAGAAGCAATACGGGAGGTTTGGCCGCCATTGAGCGGGCTTCCTTGCCATAGCCGCCGCCGGTGACCGTAGTCTGGATGTCGCTTTTCATTCTGTTGCTTGTTCACCTCAACCTGTTATTTTCCGACCCGCTGCTGCGGAATCTTCTCTATCTTACCATATTTATACGTCCGCGTCGGATAAAGTAGAATATTGAAATATAACTGTAACAATTTGTATATTGCTCGGTTGCTTGCTTTTGGGCAATTGGCCCCCGTTCAAAAAACTCAAAAAAATCGAATTGACAGAATATTTTGCGGGGAATATAATGGTCATCAACACTGAATTTCCATACCTTTCAAACGCGATGAGCAGGAACAGTAAGGACGATCCGGGGACGAACGGCGGCGGACAGCCGGCCGGTCGGCAGAGAGCTGCGGGACGGTGCGACGCAGACGAAGGATGCCTGAAGCTCGCCTGGGAGCGGAACGGTTGAACGGACGGCTCCGGCCGGACGCCAGACCGTAACGGCTTACCCCCGTGATCGGGTGCATGCCTGTCGGCGTCATGAACCGGCAGCGTGCGTAAGGTGGGCGCATCCGTTTACTGGAGCGTCAACAAGGGTGGTACCGCGCGGGCCTTCAATGCCTGTCGTCTCTTGATTATTCGAGAGGCGGCAGGCTTTTTTGCGGGGTCCCCGAAAAGTAACCGGAATTTGCTGCAGCGCTTCGCGTCACTTTTTGGGGTGATTTTGTTGAAGCGGAAGTTCAGCGGTGCAGTGCAACCATATATCACCTAAACACGACGAACAGGAGCAGTAGGATCTACCCGGAAAATGGTGCGGCGGAAGGCTATCGCCTCCGCCCGTGCCGGTCAGAGAGCCGCGGGACGGTGCGACGCGGCCGAAGGGAAATCCGAAACTCGCCTGGGAGTGGAACGGCGGAACACATCGGCTCGATTGGAGCCGGTATCGCGTACGCCGTTACGGCTTACCCCCGTGAGCGGGTGCCGGCGTGCGGCAGCGTTCGGGTCGATGACGATCGGCCCGGACGGATAATGCCCGCGCGCCGGCGTGAGCGGACCGCGCCTTCCCTGGCCGGTTAACGAGAGTGGTACCGCGGCAGTCGCACACGACCTGTCGTCTCTTCGAAACAAAGAAGAGGCGGCGGGTCGTTTTTTTTTGGCTGTCCCGGCAACGGGTTCAATTTTAAGGAGGTTAATGCAGATGACCATGAGCATCAACAAGACAAACGAAAAAACAAGAATCACGATATTCGATACGACGCTGAGAGACGGCGAGCAGTCGCCGGGGGCTTCGCTCGAGCCGGAGCAGAAAATCGTCATCGCCCGCCAGCTGGCGAAGCTGGGCATCGACGCGGTCGAGCCGGGCTTCCCGGTCTCAAGTCCCGGCGAATTCGCCGCGGTGCAGCAAATCTCGCGCGAGCTCCAGGGCGTCGAGATCGTCGGCTTCGCCCGGGCGGTAAGGGGCGACATCGACTCCGCGGTGAAGGCCACGCAGGATGCGGCACGGCGCAGGCTTCACCTTTTTATCTCATCGTCGGATATTCATCTGAACCATCAGCTGCGCAAATCGCGCGAGCAGGTGATCGATATCGCAAGGCAGATGATTGCCTACGGCAAGCAGTTCATCGACGAGATCGAATTTTCCGCGATGGACTCCACCCGTTCGGGCGTGGAGTTCGTCATCGAGCTGGTGGAAGCGGCGATCGGCGCGGGAGCGACGATCATCAATCTGCCGGATACGCTCGGCTATGCGCTGCCGGAAGAGTACGGCGAGCTGTTCCGCACCGTGCGCCGACAGGCGAGGGGCGGAGATGGCGTCCGCTACAGCGCGCACTGCCATAACGATCTCGGCATGGCCGTGGCCAACAGTATCGCCGCAATCCGGGCCGGAGCGACGCAGGTGGAAGTCACCGTCAACGGCATCGGGGAACGGGCGGGGAACGCTTCGCTGGAGGAGCTGGTCATGGCGATCGAGACGCGCAAGGAAGCGCTGCAGGCCGAGACGGGCATCAATACGGCGGAAATCTACAATTCGTCCCGTCTCGTCAGCCGGATGATGAATTTCCCGATCGCCTACAACAAGCCGGTCGTCGGCCGCAATGCGTTCCAACACGAGTCGGGCATCCATCAGGACGGCCTGCTGAAAAACCGCAGCACCTACGAGATCATGGATCCCGAAGCGATGGGCATCCCCCGCAGCATGATCATTCTGGGCAAGCACTCGGGGCGGCATGCGATCAAGCACCGGGCGGCGGCTTACGGCATCTCGCTGGATGAACGGCAAATGGAGGAGGTGTATGCGAAATTCAAAGCCGCGGCCGACGAGCGGAAAATCGTCACCGACGACCAGCTGCTGCGCATCATCGGCGAGGCGACGGACGAACACGAAGATCCGTATACGCTGGTAGATGTGCAGGTGCTGTCCGGCACGCAGCGCGCGCGAATCGCGTCGGTCACGATCCGGGACCGGGATGCGGAAACGGAGAAAACCTATTCCGGCATGGGGGCGGGTCCGATCGAGGCGGTTATCCACTGTGTACAACAAGCGGTTCCCGTTGCGGCGGAGTTGGAGGACCTGGAGCTGCATTCGTTGTCCACAGGCGAGGATGCGCGCGGCGAGGCGGTCGTTACGATCGTGCACCGGAATGAACGGTTCCGCGGGACGGCTGTGCATAACGATATCATTTTGGCGGCGGCGCAAGCCTATATCGGCGCGTGCAATCAAGCGGTGCGCAGCGGTTCGATGCATCGGCAGGCCTCCGCAGGGGAGCATGCCGGCTGATCCGCGGCGCAAGCGCCGGAATCACAGGGGTTGTGCACAAACTTATCCACATATCCACCGAAAGCTGTGTATAGGGGCTGCAACCACGTATTCTAGCTGCCGCGGCTTCGTTTTGCAATAGGGGATAGTTTTTTCACAGTCGTGCTGTGAGTAATGTGGATAATGTGCGTAAATTTTTTCATATTAGTCTGAATTTCGTGTCAAATATTAACGAAGTGTTAATCGACGCGGTTTGCAAGCCGTCAGTATCGCCTGAATTGCTCCACAATTCCCCGATTTCTGTGGATAAGCCTGTGGAAAAAGTGGATAGTTGGTCGGAGACCGATCTGCGTCGGAGTAATCGTTTGCAGCGCGCCGTCCATCTGCTAAAATACAATCATGAACCAAGCGAACACACGAATCCTAACACTGCTATCGCCGCCTTTGCCTTACTTTATCGAATCAGACCGCGTCACATACAGGCCCGGCGAGGAGCATCCGAACCGGACCAATATCGGCGCGTTTGACCTGCTGTTCGTCAACAGCGGGGCGCTTCATATCGGCGAAGAACGCCGCCACTGGACGGTTGGAGCCGGCCAGATGCTCATTTTGCGCCCTGACCGCTGGCATTACTCCACCGCGCCCTGCAAGGAGACGACGGTGTTTGACTGGGTGCACTTCCAGACGTCCGGCCCTTGGGAGGAAACGGATCATCCGCACGGCGGAGCCCTTCACGGCGATTATTACGTGTTCCCGATCCGGCTGCCGAAATATGCGGCGCTGCCGTCTCCCGCCAGGGCGCAGGAGACGTTTGCTCAGCTGCATGAAGCGTCCGGTGATTCCTCCCACGCCTCGTTCTGGGGAAGACAGCAGCTTTTTCTGCGCCTGATCGAGATGCTCGACGAAGGCTGGCGCGCCGATTCCGCCCCTACGTCGGTCGGCGTGGCGGAACGGGCGGCCGCTTTTCTGAAATTGAACTACCGCAATCCGGTCACGAACGGAGAGCTGGGCGAAGCGCTGCAGCTTCATCCGAATTACATCGCCCGCTGCATGACGGAGGTGTACGGCTGCACGCCGCAGCAATACATGCTGCTGTACCGGCTCGACCAAGCGAAGCTGCTGCTGCAGAAAACCGATTGGCCTGTCGCGAGAGTGGCGAAGGAAACCGGCTTCCGTCAGACGCCGCACTTCTCGCGGGTGTTCTCGGAGCATGCCGGCATTGCGCCGCTTCAATACCGCAAGCAATATATGAAGGCGGAATACGTCCGGGGAGAGCCGGAGCGAACATAACGGGCCTGAAGACCCGCCGGGAGACTGAATATGAGTATGAAAATGGACCGGCTGCTCGCGACGCGCGAGCAGTGGTTTGAGATGGGGATGACGCCTCCGCCGGTGTGAGGCGGGAATGCCGAATGAAAAAAGACATCCCGAACGGCCGATGGAACCGAAGCGGGATGTCATTTCTACATAAGCGCATTACTTTATTTTCCTCGCATTGAGCCACAGAGGCTGGAAGTTGACGCGTGTGCCGGAGCCGAAGGCGCGGTTGACGACGACGATCGTCGTCAAGGAATAGAAGTGCACTCATTTGAAGGAGCGTTGATCATGGCAAGCGGGCAAGCGGCGGCGGTTATACCGCCGGGGTTATTCCGGAACCGGTTTTTCCAGACGATTCTGCTGTCCAATGTATTGCTGCAGATCGGGATCTGGGTACGCAATTTTGCGATTTTGCTTTATGTGGCGGAGAAGACGAACGACGATCCGATGCATGTCGTCCTGATCCAATTCGTCGAGTATGCGCCGATCTTCATCTTCTCGTTCATCGGCGGCACATTCGCCGACAGGTGGCGTCCGAAGCGGACGATGATATGGTGCGACCTGCTATCGGCGGCATCGGTCTTCGTCGTGCTGCTGACGATGCTAACGGATGCCTGGCAGACGATCTATTTGGTGACGCTCGTATCGGCGATTCTGTCGCAGTTCTCGCAGCCGTCCGCGATGAAGCTGTTCAAGGCGCATGTGCCGCCCGAGCAGCTGCAGCAGGCGATGGCGATGTTCCAATCGCTGATGGCGATCTTTCTGGTGGGCGGGCCGGCGCTCGGGATTTTCGTCTATAACCAATTCGGGATTTACCTATCGATTGCGGTTATGGGCGCCGCTTTCCTGCTGTCGGCGCTTGTGCTCGTCCGCATTCCGGAAAGCACCGAATCCGCGCCTGCCGTTGATTCGGGCCCGGCGTCCCGGAAGGGCGGATTCTGGAAGGAAATGGGCGAAGGGTTCCGCTACGTATGGCGCAGCCCCGTACTGAGAACGCTCGGCGCGACGTTCGCGCTCGCCGGTCTCGCCGTCGGCATTACGCAGGCGCTCGGGTTGTATGTGGTAATCGAACGGCTGGATAAACCGCGTGAGTTTCTTCAGTACATCATGATGGCGGTCGGCGTGGCGATGCTGCTCGGCGGCGGTATCATTGCCGGCATTGCGAAAAAGGTGCCGCCGCAGAAGCTGCTCGCGTTCGGCCTCCTGGTCGGCGCGGCCACCACCGCCGGCATCGGTTATTCCGAGAACGCCGCCCTTACGCTGACGCTGCAATTCATCGGCGGACTCGTGTTCCCGGCGATCCACATCGGGATTACCACGATGATTCTGCAGTGGTCGGAGGAAGACGTCGTCGGCCGCGTCAACGGCATCCTTAATCCGATGTTCGTCGGCATGATGGCGGTCATGATGCCGATCTCCGGGCTCCTGAAGCGGGAGATGCCGCTGGAAACGATCTATGCGATATCCGGCTTGTCGATGCTGCTCGGCATGCTGGTGCTCGTGCCGATCTTCAAGCACAAGCCGCCGGAGTTGGCAGCCGCAGTCAAAGCGCCGAGCGGCATGCCGTCGCATTGAGGCCGGATTGATCTTAACACCGCACAGAGCGTTCGTCATTTTGCGTGGCTAAAGGGGCTGCGGAAGGTGGCGGGCGCTCTCTTTTTTGGAACAAGCAAGACCTTGCCGTCTTCAATTCCGGTATTATGAAAGAAAAGGGAACCTCTCCTCCCGTTAATCGTCTAATGCTCGAGGGGGCTAGGATGTGCAGGGCCGGGACAAAGAGCCGGATGTACGAGCTTATGAGCATATCAAAACCGTTTCAGACGTGCAATGTTGGTTGAGACCTGGCTGCCCTTCATTTCGTATAGTTTGATTGGATTATGAATGACAAAAGGAGTGCGGCGGCGATGGCGGAAGCAGGCGGCCCGGGCGGTGCTGTTCGCGGCGGCGGTTCTGGTGTATATGCCTCCCGTTCTATGGAGCCTGGAAGGCAGGACGGATGCTGTTATGTGGCTGTTTGTGCTGACGGCGGGCGCGCTCCCTGCCGCCGTACGCTTGAAGCTGCGCGCGAAAGGGACATATGCAAGCGACGTGTATGAGGAGAGCAAGGCCAGGGTGGCAAGCGCTTCCCTTTTGCTCTCTCAGGTGACGGAACGCAAAGGCAAGCCCCTCATCCGGCTCGGCAAACCGCTGCTGTTCCGCGGCTCGGGGCGGCTGTTCCGGCGCTCGGATGCGGGCACGGTGCTGGCCGAGATGCGGATCAAGGCTTTTTTGCGCAAGCTGGAGAACGTGCGGCTGTGGTTCGGCTTTTTCAGCGTCTCGTCATCGGCCGTACTGCTTTCCCCCGGCTGGGTCGCCCTGATTCTGGCTTTGCTGCTGCCGCTGCTAGCGGCGGTTTGGGCGCACCGCCATTGGAAGGATTGGCTGCAGGAGCCGTTCGTGGCGCAGTTCCGGTGGGAGAAAACAGCGATGCGGCAGGGGGCGTCCATCTCCCGCTTTTGGCTGATCATGCCGGGTGTCGTCATCCTCTCGGTGTTAACCGGTTTCAGCATCGGCGGTTGGCTGGGAATCGCGGCCGTTCCGGCGATATGGGCTTATTGGTTGGGGCTGAACAAGCTTTTGGCCGAGTGGATGGCGCCTGCTCCTTCCGTTCAAGAGTAGGGGATGAGGACACAAGAAATAACCCCATTCATAGGGGCTTTGTGGTAGAATAGCGTCAAGTACATAGATGGCTGCAAGGGCGGTCGGCTAAACCTCTCGGAAGGGAGGTGATGCCTTGGAGGTTAAAGATGCGTTGACGCTGATGTTCATGTTCGGCATGTTCATCCTCGCTTTGCTGACATACCTCAAAAAGAAATAGACCGCCCTTTCGCGAGGGAAGCGGTCTATTTCCACACCGTATTACCAAGCCAACCGCCTTTGAAGCGGCTGTGTACCCGAACCGTAGATGTTCGCGCATCTGCGGTTCTTTTGTATTTTAAGCATATCATACCCATTTTAGACGTGCAATAGTCCCTTACGGGGCCGAGTGGATGGTACCTGCTCTTCCGTTCAAGCCTGACGAAAAACGACCCCCATTTTGCTGCTTGCGAAGCGATAGCGGTACGACGACTGTAATTGGTATAATGGAAAAAAGGCGGTGATGCGGAATGCTGCATATAACGAACGGAGACATGGCGGCGAATCTGCTGCGGCAATGCGGGCTGGACGGGGATGTGCTGCCCTGGCGGGAAATGTGGATCGACGGACCGGCACGCATTCAGTGGGACGCGGCAGAGGCGGTCGAAGAGCGCGCCGTCTATTTCGAGCAGACGCTCGGCATCCCGAAGGAAACGTTTCAGCGGATTTCCATGGACCAGCTGGCCAGCCTGACCGCTGCCGCGGATGCGGAGGAGCCGGTTGTGCTCTGGTTCGAATACGATTTGTTCGACCAGACGATGCTGGCATCCCTGCTCAATTGGTTTCACCGGCGCAAGACGGCGGGGGCGCCGGTGGGCAGGCTGGAGTGGATCGTCGTCTCGTCTTATTCCGGACACGACGATTTTCGCGGGCTCGGCGAATTGTCGCCGGAGCAACTGCAGACGCTGTGGCCGCAGCGCGCGGTTGTCGGAAACGCCGACATCGCGTTCGCGGCCGAAGCTTGGCAATGCTTCGCTTCGATCGATCCTCAGCTGTTGGAGAAGTGGCTCGTGAAGCGGGCGCCGAGTGAAACGGCGCAAATGATGGCGCAGGCGATGCGCTTCCATCTGCGGCGGTTTCCGTCGATCCGCAACGGGCTTGGCGCGGTGGAGCGGGAAACCCTGTCGCTGTTATGCCACGGACCGGCCCGGCCGGACGAGCTGTTCCGGCGGATCGGGGATGCTTTTCCGATCTACGGCTTGGGCGATCTGTCGTATTGGAGCTACCTGAAACGGATGGAATCGGCGGGCATGCTCGTCATTCAAGGCGATCAGCCGCTGCCGGGCTTCAAGTCGGTGGGGCCTCCCGACTTCGATATGTGGCTGGTTATTTTGGCCGCTTACGGCACACGGCTGCTTGCGGGGCAGTCGGATCTGCTGCGCGACGGCCGCCATGCGGAGCGGTGGCTCGGCGGCGTTCGCATCGACAGCGGCGCGACGAAGGCCTGGCGATGCGCGGGCGGTGACCGCGAGGGCGGCGGGGCAAGCATGATTTTCATGTAAATGGGGTAAAATAAGGAAGACGGGCTACACGATCCAGAAAGAGAAAGGCGGTGCTTTCCTTATGAATCCCAATCATGCCGTGCAGTTCGCGTTTGCGGACCAGCACGACGCCGCCATGGCGTTTGCGACGCTTAACGAGCTGGGCTATTCGCCAGTGCGCAACGGCGACCATGTACATATCCATCTGGAACGCGGGGATCTCACATCCGCGCTCGAGATCGCCATGGCGCACGGCGGCCAGCTGTGCGGCGAAGCCGCGATGGACAATGAAGCGGCGATCGAGTCCGCTTACGATATGGATGCGATTCCGATTCCGGCGCATACCGTTAACGAAGACCTGCCGGACGTCTATATGGAAGCATCCGGCGAGCTGGGAGACGCCGGGAAACGCAATCGAAACGGCGACGATACGGACGGGTTGTTCGACCCGAGCGAATCTCTCGACTTCTTCCCCGGAGACGTCAAGGCGTAGCGTATACGCTTTGGCGTTTTTTTTAATTTTGAACGGCCGCAGCGGCGCTGATGCCGGCGGTGTAGCCGGTCGAGAACGCGGCGGTAATGTTGTAGCCGCCCGTGTATCCGTGAATGTCCAGCAATTCCCCGCAAAAATACAGCCCCTGCACCAGCTTGGACTGCATCGTCTTCGGATCGACATCCTTCAAAGCGACGCCCCCGCCGGTAACGAACGCTTCCTCTATAGAGAGCGTGCCGTTCACCCGAACCGGCAGCGCCTTGATTAGGCCTGCCAGGGTGAGCCACCCCTGCTTCGGGATGTTATCGTAGGTAATATCGGGCTTCACCCTGGACATCCGCAGCAGAAACATCAGCAGCCGCTCCTGCATAACCGGGCGCAGCACGTTCTTGACCGCTTTTTTCGGCTCATCCTTGGCGAGCTTCATCGTAGCCGCATATACTTCGTCCGCCGTCTGTCCCGGCATCAGATCGATCGTTACGTTGACATGACCGGCGCCGGATTGCCGAAGCGCTTTTACGACGAACTGGCTGCAGCGCAGCGCGGCGGGACCGGAGAGACCGAAATGGGTGAAAATCATATCGCCCTCGTGCGTGACGACCTTTTTCCCCTTCGTATTCCAGACGGTAACGGCGACATCGCGCAGCGATACGCCCTGCAGCTCCCTGTCCCGGATCCACGGCTCATCCGAGGTCAGCGGCACCTCCGTCGGATACAGCTCCGTGATCGTATGTCCCGCCATCGCCGCCCATGGGTAGCCGTCCCCGGTCGAGCCTGTTTTCGGAACGGACTTTCCGCCGACGGCGAGGATGACGGATGCGCCTTTAACGACTTCGCCCGTCGCCAGACGGATGCCGACGGTCCGGCCGTTATCGTACAGCACTTCGCGAACCGGGCTGTCCGTCCGGATCTCGACGCCCTGCTTGCGGACCTGGCCGACCAGCGCGTTCACGACGGTCGATGCTTTGTCCGATACGGGAAACATGCGGCCGTTGTCCTCCTCCTTCAGCCGGATGCCCAAGCCCTCAAAGAAAGCGATGATTTCCTTGCTGCCGAAGTTCGACAGGGCGCTGTACAGAAACCGGCCGTTGCCGGGAATATGCTTGATCAGCTCGTCGATTTCCTTCACATTGGTCACATTGCAGCGGCCCCCGCCCGAGATGCCCAGCTTGCGGCCGAGCTTGTCTCCTTTGTCCGCCAGCAGAACGCGCGCCCCATGCTTGCTGGCGGCGATGCAGGCCATAAGCCCGGAAGGGCCTCCGCCAACGACGATAACGTCATACGACATTCCCATGTCTCCTTGCTCGGTCTTTTTACCGTTATTGTAACCGAAAAAAGGGAGATTTGCAGAAGGCGGCGACTTTTCCGGGCTGCACCGCTAAATTTCCATTTATATCCGACACAAACAACAAAATAACGGTTACGGGAGCGTCACATTGGTGATGCCGAGCGAGTTGCCGTCGGGGTCTTTCATTCCGAATCCGCCTTGTTTGCCCATACCGGGAATAAGGTTGATCGAAGTGGCCTCAATCTGCCGCTCCGACACGAAGGTGTGGAATCTTTCCAGGTCGGGAACGAAGAAGTCGATCACGCTGTGCGTGATGCCGGTATGGCTGTTCCGAAAAGACAGCCGTTCCCGCGAGTCCGTCTCGACCAGATAAATGTCCGGGGCGCCGGCCGCCTGTCCGCCCTGCACCTGCAGCATGGCGGCATGCGCAAGTTCGACCAGAACCGTCAAGCCGAGCGTCTGGGCGTACCATTCGATGGACCTTTTCAGATTGGACACCGGTATTTCGATCGCGGCAACCCGGGGAACGATCCTCCACATGACCTCATCCTGAAAACCGGGATCTACCGCCGCCGCAACCGTCTTCTCCGCATTTGCTTCTTCCCTCATGTCAATCAATTCCTCCCACTATAAAGTGCAGCAGTGCGGCATAGGCTTCGGTATCGCCTCGTACCGCCTTCGAAACGAGAGCGCGCTCATCTTCGGCAGTCATTTTCATCCTCCTTCACTTATATAGACGCACGCATAGACGATTTCCGGTCACGAAGCGAAAGATTTTTTCTAAAATTTATTGTAAACGATTTGCGGACAAGCGTCGCTTAAAGGATAATCGGGGTATATGCGGGGAGCATGCCGTCGCCGATTTGAACGGGGTGGAACAGCTGCTGCCGCAACGCGAATGGAACGATAAGGAAGAAGGGGTGTGGAAAGGATGAACGGGCGGATTTGGCAAGAAACGTTTACTTTGCACACGGCGGACGGAGCCGCAATCCACGTCTCGCTTGCCGTTCCGCCTTCGGGCGAACCGGAATCGGTCGTCTGCGTCGTCCACGGCATCGGGGAACACGGCGGCCGGTACGCCCGTGTGGCTGAAGCGTTAACCGGCATAGGCGCCGCCGTTTTTGCGATCGACCTGAGGGGACACGGACGCTCTTCGGGCAAGAGAGGGCATGCTTCGGTTCGGCAGATGAGCGGGGATGCGGCTTTGCTTGTCAGAACCGCTTCGGCTCGTTACCCGGGAAAGCCGGTGTTCCTGTACGGACACAGTATGGGCGGCAATGTGGCTTTAAGCTGCGTGCTTCGGCATCGGCCGGCTGTCGACGGATTGATTTTATCGAGCCCTTGGTTGCGCTTGGCCTTCGACCCGCCGAAGTGGAAGCGGTCGGTCGGACGTCTGCTCGGCAGGCTGCTGCCCGCCATGACGATGTCGACCGGGCTCGACAGCGGGGCGCTCTACCGGAGCGACGAACAGTCACGCCTGGATTCGTACGATGAGCTTCTGCACACCAGGGTGTCCGCGGAATTGTTTTTCTCCATTGTGGATGAAGGAGAACGCTCGATCGCGGAGGCGGGATCCCTGGGCGTGCCTGCGCTGGTGCTTCACGGGACGGAAGACCGGGTCACCTCGCCGGCAGCCAGCCGGGAGGCGGCGGAACAGGCAGGGGAGCGGTGCGAATTCGTGTCCTGGGAAGGCGGTTATCACGAATTGCATAACGACCGGGACGCCGAACGTGTGCTGGCCTTCATCGCCGAATGGGTGCGGCGCCGCTGCGGGCTCCATGAGAGACTGTAGCGGGCTTTGCTTTGCCGATTTGCGAAGGAGCCGAAACGATAGGCTGTCGGATGAGGTTCACAGGATGGAGCGCGTGAGCCTCGTCGGTCAGACTGACCGGTGGGCGTGCCGCTCCGGCAGCCGCTAAGGAAAATGCAGGATAGAGCGGGCGCTGGCTGCGCATACTAGCCTCGGAAGGAGGCGGTAAACGTGTCTACGCAAGAACGCGGGAACAAACGCGAGTCCGATTCGGAAACCTACGAAGGCCCGAGCAAATCGGGCAACGGAGGGAACCGGTCCGATCGTCCGGGCACCTCGTCATACGACAAGCGGCTTGACGGCCCTAACCGTCCGTCCGTCTGACAGGGAGGGACTGCCGTGAGCCGCGAAACGAAAGGGGATCGTGGCCGGCCGGACCGCGGCGCATGGCGGGACGATCCGGAGCTCGATCCGTATGAAATTGAATTTCTGCCCCGGTTTCGAGAAGGGCGGGGACCGCGCGGCGCTTTCGTCAATCCGCACGGCGTGGTCATCGGCGATCATATGTATGCTTCGCCGGAGTCGCCGCTGGAGCAGTGGTCGACGGAGACGGATCCAGAGGTGATGAGCGGCGACGAATGGGTGCATCCCTACAAAGATATCGGCTTCCGCACGGAAGAGAACCGCAACCTGTTCGAGAAGGGCATTCCGCCGCAAGCAGGCATTTTCATGCATCCCGACAAGGATGCCGCGTATGAAGCGAATCGGCCGCATGACGGCGATTCGCCGGAGACGAAGAAGCAACCGGAGCGATGAGGCCGGTTGCTTCTTCGTTTGTCGGCGGGGGCCCGTTGGACCGGCGACGGGTTTTGCTTTCACGGGCAGCCGATGTATAATGGTAACAAACGATCTGATCTGAATTTGAGGAGTGATTGCGGTATGTCGATGTCTTTCGAGCGATACATGATGGATATGGTTCAACCGATGAGGGGCGAGCTGACGCGACTCGGAATCCAGGAATTGCGCACGCCGGAGGAAGTCGAGGCAAAGCTTCCGGAAGCGAAAGGGACGGCGCTCGTCGTCGTCAATTCCGTGTGCGGCTGTGCCGCCGGCCAATGCCGTCCGGGCGTTGCGGCCGCTTTGCAGCATGACGTGACGCCGGATCACCTGTTTACCGTATTTGCCGGCCAGGATAAGGAAGCGACCGCCAAGGCGCGCGAATATTTCGCTCCCTACCCGCCGTCCTCTCCGTCCATTGCGCTGTTCAAGGACGGCGAGCTCGTGCATTTCATCGAGCGCCATCAAATCGAGAACCGTTCGGCTCAGGAAATCGCCGCAGATCTGACGGGCGCATTCGACCGGTTCTGCCGGTAAGGCCGACAAGGAGGGGGACGATATGAGTCTGCAGCAGGAAATCATTGCAAAGCTTGGCGTCAAGCCGGAGATCAACGTCGAAGAAGAAATCCGCAGACGGGTCGATTTTCTGAAGCGTTACGTGCGTGAATCGAACACATCGGGGTTGCTGATCGCCATCAGCGGAGGCGTCGACAGCGCCGTCGCGACAGGGTTGTGCAAACGGGCGACCGACGAGCTGACGCAGGAGACCGGCAAGAAATACATGACGCTCGGCGTGTTTCAGCCGCACGGCGACCAATCGGACATCGCCGACAGCTATGCGACCGCGGAAGCTTTTCAATTGAAATACAAGGCTGAGACGAATATCGAGGACGCGGTCACCGAAATTACACTTGAGGTCGAACAGGCGTTCAAGCACATGGGCATGCCCCGTCATCTGAGCCGCGGCGGCAAAGGCAACGTCAAGGCGCGCACGCGGATGGTCGTTCAATACGCGCTTGCGTTCGACCTGAATCTGCTGGTCGTCGGCACGGATCATGCGTCCGAGGCGATCACCGGCTTTTTCACGAAGTGGGGCGACGGCGCGGTTGACGTTACTCCGCTCAGCTCGCTGAACAAGCGGCAGGTCAGGCAGTTGGCCGCCGCGCTGGGCGTACCGCAGAGCGTGCTCGACAAAACCCCGACCGCCGGTTTATGGGAAGGGCAGACCGACGAGGGCGAGCTCGGCATCACTTATGAGGACAACAGCGACTATCTGGAGGGCAAGGAAATCAATCCTGCCGTCGCGGAGAAGCTGGAGCAGAGGTATCGGGTGACCGAACATAAGCGTCAGCCGATTCCGGGCATTTGACGTACCGAGATGAAGCAGCGGAAACAGCCCCCGGGGGGCTGTTTTGCGCTTGCAGGGAGGTTTCATGCTATGCCGCAACATTCGGTTACAGCCGACGGCGGGCCGGACGAAGCCGTTGTCGTCCCCGTCCACTTGCTGACCGGTTTTCTGGGAAGCGGAAAGACGACGCTGCTGACGCGGCTGCTCGACTATTACCGGGAGACCGGCCGCAAGGCCGCGGTCATTATGAATGAGCTGGGAGACGTCAATCTGGACGGGCAGCTTGTCGGCGATGAAGTGCCGATGAGCGAGCTGCTCGGAGGATGTATCTGCTGTACGGGCAGGGGCGATCTCGGCCTTGAAATTCACAAGCTGATGGAGGAGCACAGTCCCGATGTGATTCTGATCGAATCGACCGGAGCGGCAAATCCGATGGAGATTCTCGACGGGATTACGGAAGCGGCGTTCTACGACCGTGTCGAGCTTGGATCCGTCATCGCCGTTGTCGACGGACCCGGGCTGATCGCGCAAGCCGCGCGAGGCAAAGGACGGACCTACAAGCTGATGCGGGACCAAATCCGCTGCGCGACGCGGCTGATCGTCAACAAATCGGACCGCCTTGCGCCCGATGAGCTTGTGCTGGCCGAGCAGACGGTCAGGGAATGGAATCCGCATGCGCCGCTCGAAGCATCGGTACGCTGTACGGTCGATCCCGCGTCGTTCGATGCGGATGCCGCTTATCCGGCGGCGGTGACGGCGGCGCATGAGCCCGCTTCTTCGTCGGCGGCGGAAGGGCAGCCGCCGGTCGGCGATTATGGCGAAGGCGGCTCCAGCCCTGTGCGCGGACAAGGCAGGCATGGCCGGGCCCCGCTCCACGGTTCGCACGGGCACGTCGTGGCGGTAACGCACTATTTCTCGCAGCCGGTAGACAGCGTGGCGTTCGAGGCGTTTCTTGCCGCGCTGCCCGATAACGTCTATCGGGCCAAGGGCATTCTCGCGTTCACCGACACGGCAGGCGGCCGCTTCCTGTTTCAATACGCGTACCGGGAAACCGACTTCCTGCGGATTACGCCGCAAGGCAAGGTGAACGACGTAGCCGTATTCATCGGCGAGAATTTGTGTGAGGAATCGCTTCGCCGCGATTTGGCGGAGCTGGAGAATCCGCGTGTTCCCTGAAGCTGACGGCGATTGTCGGAGGTTAATCAGCAACCCTTGAACCCTTGAACGCCGTTTCGGCTGTTCAAGGGTTATTTTTTCGGTAGGGGATGCAGCGGCGAAAGCGGAAGGGAGACGGAAAATAAGCGGCATTTCGCGTGTTGCACGTTGAAAACGTCTTCCGAGGTTACCGGAGATTTGATTCAGAACCAGACCTCTCACCACTTTCTGTGAGAGGTCTGGCTATACATATTTGGGTGCAACAGAACAAATCCTGTCGAACATTTTATCACTAGTTGTGGTAAAATTTATTTACGGGTCTATCGTATTGTGAGCCTTGAAGATCAAACCGAACGAAGATGGGGGGGAGTACGGTGGCACAAAGAATTAAAGCATCCATAAACCCCGATATTCTTGTCTGGGCAAGACAAACTGCTGGTTATAGCCAAGAAGAAGCTGCTAAAAAGATTGGCATAAGTCAGCTTACTCTGCACAAATGGGAGTCGGGACAAGACTTTCCAACCCTCAAGCAGCTTAGAAATTCCGGAAATGTCTACAAGCGGCCAACAGCATTATTTTATAGGACTATTGCTCCAACCGATGTTCCCAAATTGCCTGATTTCAGACTTGTTTATGATAAGGATAGTCATGAGTATACTCCTCAGTTGAGACTGGAGATCAGACGGGCGTTTGACAGAAGGGCTACAGCTATAAGCGTGAGTACGCTGCTTAATGAGACACCAAATGAATTCAAGCTCTCCGCCACCATAAACGATACTCCAGAGTCTGTAGCAAAATTAATTAGAGCTGCAATAAATGTTTCTATTGAAAAACAGTATTCTTGGAAAGACCATTACGAAGCATTGCGCACATGGGTTGCTTCCATCGAGGCATTAGGAGTTTTGGTGTTTCACATTAATCATGTTGAGGTCGAGCAGTCTCGTGGGTTTTCTATTGGAGAACATCCATATCCTGTTGTGGCGATAAATGGTAAGGATTCTCCACGTGGACGTATATTCACACTGTTTCACGAGCTTACACATATTATTTTGCACAATAGTGGCGTCTGTAACCTTCGTGACAATTATGAAAATCCACATCACAATGTCGAGTATTTTTGTAATCAAGTTGCTGGAGAATTTTTAGTTCCTAACACTGAACTGCTGCAACAAGATGTTGTTATTGAAAACAAGGGAAACTGGGAATGGGATGAATGGCGCTTAAGTACGCTTGCTAACAGATTTATGGTCAGTCAGGAGGTCATACTGAGGCGGCTACTATCTTTGAAAAGAACCACAGAACAATTTTATAACCAAAAACGTGAAGAATATTTGGAAGTATACAGAAGACAGGGTGAAGAAAACAGTGGCGGTTTCATCCCCTATCACCGCAGAGTACTCCGTACAAACGGTCGTGCTTATACGAATTTAGTTCTAAATGCTTACTACAATGACTCCATTACCTCTCGGGATCTGTCTAACTTTCTTGGCGGTATCAAGCTCGACCATATTGTAAAAATTGAGCAGGAAATTGGCCGCGGGGGGATAGATGCCTGATGTATTGTATTGATACTAGTGCCCTTTTACACGCATGGCGCCGCGACTATCCCCCTGATATCTTTGGCTCATTATGGGACATGCTTAATAGTTTGATAGAATCCAGAAAGTTGATTGCCCCAGATGAAGTTCTGTTTGAATTGGAGCGTGGAGGCGACGATCTATACCATTGGGCTAAGGAACGGGATTCTGTTTTCGTTGAGCCTGATGAAGAAGTACAGCAAATAGTAAAACAAATTGTTGATACATACCCTAATTTCGTTCCGCAAGAGAGTTCGGACGGTATTTGGGCTGATCCATACATTATTGCACTAGCAAAGGTTCGCGGGCTTATCGTTGTCACTGGCGAGAAAGCGGTTGGGCCGGGGGCTAAGAAAGCAAAAATTCCGAATGTATGTCACGATCTGCAGGTTGAATGCATCGATTTTCTGCAATTGCTTCGCAAGGAAGGTTGGAAGTTTTAGGGTGGCTGAGCCCTTTGTCGTTTCAGGGGTACAGTAGGGTGCAGCCGCGGTGCAGTCAGGGGTTCAGTCAGGGGTTCAGTTGAGCCCCAACCGCTCCGGACGGCTCCGGTTTACAAGGGTTCAGGGGGTTCAGTCCATCTTTACCCCCCAAGAGGAACAAAGCAACAGGAAGGTACAAAACGCAACAACCCGGAGTAGTGCAGACCCGACTGTACCTCCTGTTCCTACACTGATGCGACGGCCGCTGTACCCGGCTTCAAAGCTGCTCTGTAACCATTTACAACAACCGATTGTTTGCAACTTGTTGACAGAAAGCCCCTCCGACGGTCTTGTCTGCCCACCTTCTATAATATGTCCCAAACGTCCAAGCCCGCGTCCGAAGCGGCTTCTCGTCTCTAACACTTCTGCCCGAAAACTTGTCTTGCGTCCAAGCCGCAGCTCGTCTGCATAATTGGTCAAGTTCCCTCATAGACATGTTACCAGTTGAAAAAACATTGTGCAGAGGGGATGATATCATGCGTCGCATGATGCGGTTGGCGGCAATCGTCATTGGCATCTCGATCCTGATCGCGGGGTGCGGGGTGAAGAACGCGGAGTCGGTGGTCAAGGATTTGGATAAATTAGTCGGGGGGCTGGAAAGCTATCAGGGAAGCGGGACGATGACCCTATACACCGGACAGCAGCCGTTGGAATACCAGGTTGAGGTGTGGTACCAGAAGCCTCAGAATTACCGGATCGCACTCACGAACGCCAAGAAGGATATTACGCAAATCGTCCTCCGCAACGAGGAAGGCGTATTCGTCCTGACGCCGAAGCTGAACAAAAGCTTCCGTTTCCAGAGCGATTGGCCGCAAAACCAAGGGCAGGTCTACCTGTACCAGACGCTCGTTCAAAGCATTCTGGTGGACAATTCCCGCCAGTTCGCATCCGATAAGGACGCTTATGTGTTCGATGTAATGGCCAACTATCGGAACGGCTCGCTTGCGCGCCAGAAAATTTGGCTGGACAAACAGACCTACGCGCCCCGTCAAGTCGAGGTCAGCGACTCGAACGCCAACGTCATGGTTGAAGTCAAGTTCAATCAATTCCAATTCGATGCGAAATTCGACCCGAAGGCATTTGACATGGCCTACAACATGGGCGTGCAGCAGCCGTCGCCGCAAACCGACCAACCGACAACGGCGGAGCCGGAAAATGGCGCGGATGACGCGGAAGGGGTGGAAAACGAACAAACCGACGGTCAGGCGCCTGACGACGCCGGCGCCGAGAACCGCCAAACGGACGGCAATGCGCCGGCAGAGGAAGGCATGGAGAATGAGGCTACGAACGGCAATGCGCCGGCAGAGGAAGGCGTGGAGAATGAGGCTACGGACGGCAATGCGCCGGCTGAAGACGGCGCGGAGAACGAAGCGACCGACGGCAACGCGCCGGCGGAAGACGGTGCGGAGGACGACGCGGACAGCGCGGATGCCGGGCAAACCGAGTTTACCGTCATGCAGCCGTCCTACTTCCCTGAAGGCGTAGCCATGAAAGATATGGACGAAGTGACGGAAAACGGCACGAAAAGCGTATGGATGCGCTTTACCGGCACCTACGATTACACGCTGATCCAGTCGATGCCTCACGACCAGGCGGCATCCTACGTGCCCGGCTTCATGGTTGACCTCGGCTTTACGGTCGGCCAGCTGAGCGGCGAGGAGCAGCAGACCCTAACATGGACGTACGACGGCTACGCCTACCGTCTGACGAGCGCTTCGCTGCCCGAGGACGAGATGGTGAAAATCGCGCAGTCGGTCATGAGCGAACTGGACAAATAATGCTTTAACCGGTGCGAACGGTCACCCGCGCTGCGCGTCTATGAATCCCCGATCCCCGAAAAGCAACCGGTGCAAGCTTCCGAGCTTGCCCGACGCTTTTCGGGGATTTTGTACCTTGACGGGGACAGCTCCCCCCACTCATTACCATCGAAACGGGCCCCGCCGTTCATTGACAGCCCAATGCGAAATTGTTTACGATAGGTCTATTGGGTTTCAGGGAGAAAGCGAAGGTGAGGCAGCATGGACGCTTACTACCGTCCGACCCGGGCGGAAATCTCGCTCGACGCGTTGCGGTATAACATCGAAGCGTTCCGTTCGGCGATGCCGGCAGGCACGCTTCTGATGGCTTCGGTCAAGGCGAACGCTTACGGGCACGGCGCCGTGGAGACGGCGGCGGAAGCGGCGGCAAGCGGCGCGGATTATTTGGGCGTCGCCTTTCTGGACGAGGCCGTACAGCTTCGCCGTGCCGGGATCCGGACGCCGATTCTCGTACTCGGCTACGTGCCGCCCTCCGGATTCGCGCGGGCGCGGGAGCTGGGCATCTCGGTCGCGCTTTTCCGCGAGGACGCTCTGGAAGCGGCCGCTCAATCGGCCGGCGCCGGCGTTCCGCCGCTGAAGGCGCATATCAAAATCGATACCGGCATGGGGCGGCTAGGCCTTCTTCCCGGGCATGGGGCGGCCCCCTTCATCGAACAGGCGCTTCGCACCCCGGGCGTCGAAGTGGAAGGGTTGTTTACGCACTACGCGAAAGCGGACGAATGTGATAAAACGTACACGAAGCTGCAATACGACAGATTTGCCGACGTTGTGGATTATGTGAAAAAGCACGACCTGCCGATTCCGATCATACACGCCGCGAACAGCGCCGCGGGTATCGACACGCCGGAATGGGCGGGCGGCATGCTGCGTCTGGGCATCGGCATGTACGGCTTGTATCCGTCCGAAGAGGTGAACAAACGGCGGATTGAGCTGCAGCCGGTCATGTCGCTCAAGACGGAGGTCGTCATGACCAAAACCGCGCCCCCGGGCTGGGGCATCAGCTACGGCACGCGGTATGTGACGAAGGGCCATGAACGGATCGGCACGCTGCCGATCGGATATGCGGACGGCTACAGCCGGATGCTGACGGGTAAAGCCGAGGCGCTCATACGCGGTGTGCGGGTGCCGGTGCTCGGCACGATCTGCATGGACCAGTGCATGATCGCGCTCGATCCGGCTGCGGATGCGCGGGGCTTCGGCGCCTCCGGACCGGTCGAGGCCGGGGAGGAGGTCGCGCTGCTCGGGCGTCAGGGCGACGAGACGATCTCCGCTGAAGACATCGCCGCCAAGCTGGGCACGATCAATTATGAGGTAACCTGCATGCTGGCGGCCCGCGTGCCGCGCGTATTCGTTCGCGACGGGCGGACGGTATCCGTGACGAACCCGCTGCTGTAGCGGCGCGGTTCGCCTTTTTGCCCGCCCGGGCAGCCGCCGGACGGCTGCCGGACCATTTTCCGACAAAAAATTAATCTGCCGTTCGGAAGGGATTAACCCTCTAGGCGCGAATACAGTATGGCAGGTTTCACTGTCATGGATCCGAGTGTGGATGCCGATATAGCATATAGGTTATATCGGGCGCATAGTATATTGGTGTATATTCGTTCCCGGTAAACGACATACTGGTAACAGGTTTTTGGAAATGTTTTGGGGGTGCGTTTTTCTTGGCCAATGTGCAGAACACGAAACGAATCATGATCAGTTTGCCGGATCACTTATTGCAGGAGGTGGACGGTATCGTAGCTCGCGAAAATTCAAACCGCAGCGAATTCATCCGACAGGCCATGAAGCTGTACCTCATTGAACGGAAGAGGCGGCAAATCCGTGAATCCATGCAGCGCGGATATCTGGAAATGGCGAAGATCAACCTCAACATGGCTTCGGAAGCCTTTCATGCGGAGGAAGATGCCGACAGTACGCTCGGACGTCTCGTAAGCGGGGTGTAGAGCTTGATCGTTAAACGCGGCGATGTGTTTTTCGCGGATTTATCACCGGTCGTCGGATCGGAGCAGGGCGGCGTACGTCCCGTGTTGGTCATTCAGAATGACATCGGCAACCGCTTCAGCCCTACGGTCATCGTGGCGGCGATTACGGCGCAAATCCAGAAGGCGAAGCTGCCGACCCACGTCGAGATCGACGCGAAGACGCATGGCTTCGACAGGGATTCGGTCATTTTGCTTGAGCAGATCCGGACGATCGACAAGCAGCGGTTGACCGACAAAATTACGCATTTGGACGACGAAACGATGCGCAAGGTCGACGAGTCGCTGCAAATCAGCGTAGGACTGATTGATTTTTAACAAACGAATGAGAAAACGAGGGAGCCGACGGTGTCGGTTCTTTTGTGATAGACAGATCGGAAGCCGCTGCCCTACAATCTAAACAAATGTGGAAATCATGTTCCGGACGGCCCGCACCGAGCTGATCCGCCGGTATACGTTTCCGGTTTGGGCTTATTTCCGCAAGGTGCTGGAGGCCGGCAGGGAGCAGGGGGTTTTTCGTTTCCGGTCGCTCGACCACACGTTCATGTCGCTTGTCGGCGCGATTCTGTACCAGAACAAGGCGGATTATTTCGCTCCGCTGCTCGGCGACGCGGAGGCGTATACCGACAATCTGATCGAGGAATTGACGGCGTTCATTCTCCATGCTATCGGGATTTCGACGCCGGCTGCGGATAAATGACAAAATTTTCTGTGAATGTATAGACAAGAGAAGGGGTTTTTGGTAGACTAACGACAACAAAGCACCTATTTGTTGAAGCTACGCAATGCGAAGAACGCATGCAACGGGCTAAGCCCTTTGCTGCGTTCTTTTTTGTTGCCCGGGGGGAGTTTACGTGAACAGGAAACGCAATCTGGCGGTAAGTCTTACGGCTGCCGCATTGGCTGCAGCGCTGGTCTACGGCGTATACGAGCTGCAATTGAGGCAAATCGATTTGCAGGAAACGGTGCGCGTGGTGGTGCCCGTCCGGTTTATTCCGGCGGGGGAGCGGCTGACGGAGAAGGAGCTGGGATGGAAGGCGATCGCCAAGGCATCCTTCGAGCCGGGTATGCTGCGGAGCATGGATCAAGCCGCCGGGATGGAAACCGCCATTCCGATCGGGGAAGGAGAGCCGATTCTGGATTGGAAGCTGGACCGGTTCCGGCTGCTGCCGAATCGTGACGAATTGACGTTTCAAATTCCGAAAGCCTATGTGCTGTCGGTCTCCAGCGGCATTCGGGCCGGCGACCGGGTGATGCTGTACGTTTCCGGCGAGGGAGCCGTTTCGGAGAGGCTTTTCGATGCGCCCGTCACTGTGGCATCGGTCAAGACCTCGGCCAATCTGGAAATCGACGACCCGCAGAACTCGAATTTGCTGTCGATGGCAAGCGGCAACCGGGAGCGAATGTACGCCTCCCGCAGGGATGCCAACGGGACGATTGACGTCGTTAATCTGAATCTGACCGAAGAGCAGTGGCTGCGCATTGACGGCTTAGTCAAGGACGGCAAGGCCAAGCTGGTCGTGGCGTTCAGCCCGGAATCGCCGCTGTCCGGACGGACGGGGGGGAACGGATCGTGAGCAGCTCGCCGCTTGTCGTCTTCACGGGTACGACGCCGAATATAGGCACTACGCTGGCCGCATTCGCTTCAACCGTTCGCATGGCGGAAATAAGCGGTCAACCGATCGGCTATTTATGCCTGAACCTGAAAAGCTCCAAGCTCCACCGGTACCTGCGCGTGGAGAAGCCGGCGGTCACGCTCGATCGTTTGCGTCCCGAGCTGCAAGCCCGCACGCTGTCGCCGGAGAAGCTGAAGCTGGCTGCGTTTCGGCCGCCCGCGTTTCCCCGCGTGCATATTTTGTTCGGCAATATGCTGCGGGACCAGGCGGAGTTTTTCGGACCGGAAGAGGTGGAGCACCTGCTTGATACGGCCAGGGAGGCATTCCGTATGACGGTGGCCGATGTCAGCGCGTACTGGGACAATGCGGCAACCGTTACCGCGTTGCGGAAGGCGGACAGCCGGATCGCGGTTACGACGCCGGCCTTGTCGCACTTCCAGGAGGACGGCAGACGCGGGCTTGGCCAGTCCTCTCCCTTGTTCGGCGTGCCGGCGGACGCCTATGACCTCGTTATCGTACGACCGCCATGGAGAAACGGAGGGTTTTCGATGAAGGACGTGCAGAAAGAAACCGGACTTTCCCCGCTTGGGGAGTTGCGTTTGACGGAGCCGATGCTCACTCTCTTGGACAGCGGCAGGCTCGATGAATGGCTGGCCGGAGACGAGGGCGGCAAGCGTGCCATGGCGGCGGAGGCGGAGCGGCTGATGAGCCGGCACGGCGTCCGTTTCGGCCGGCCGGCTGCCGCGCAGCCCTGGTATCGGAAGCTGCTGGCGCACCGGAACGGAGTGGGCCTGTGAGCGGCGAACAGCCGCGCAGTCCTGTCCGCTTCTCGCCTTCGGACTATGCGGCCAAGCTGCGGCTCGCGCTGCCTGAAGAGCCCGGCATGCCGCCGGACGGCGGGCATAAGGCAAGCTCGCCGACCGATTTCCGCAAGCTTGCGGAAGACATCCGCAATTATGTGGCCGCGCCGCGCGGCATGACGGAGGAGGAACGAAGAAGCTACAGCGAGCGGCTGAACCGTGCGGTGCTGGGCTTTCCGAAGGAGCGGGCGGAGCTGCTGGCCGTCATCTCGGACCGGTTGATCCGCAAGCGGGTGCATCGGCTGCCGGATTACCGGCATCCTTATGAAAGTCTGGCCGAGGCGCTGTTCGCGGAGGTGATCGGCTTGAATGTGCTGGAGCTCGTGCTGCGGAATAAGGAGGGCCTGGAAGAAATCCAGGTTGTGGGCACACGCATTTACGAGGTGCGGGAAGGCAGGACTGCGCCATCGGCCTATCGGTTTTCTTCCGTCACGGAGGTCGAACGAATCCAGCAGAATCTGGTCCTGTTCAACAACGACCGAATCAATCCGCGCAAACGGTGGGCGGAAGTTTCGTTAAGCGACGGCGCGCGCGTGACGATGACCGGCTTCGGCTTTACGGCGGACCCGACGCTGACGATTCGGTTCTACACGGTGAAGCGCTTTTCGCTGGCGGCGTTGTGCGAGCCCGAGTTCGGCACAATGGATGAAGCCGTTCGCCGTCTGCTGCTCGGCTTGCTGAAGGCAAGGCTCAACCTGGTCGTAATCGGTCCGACGAATTCGGGCAAAACCCATCTGCTGAAAGCAATGCTGGCGGAAGTGCCGGACGAAGAGCGGATCGTCACGATCGAGAGCCGGTTTGAAATGATGCTGCGCAAGGAATTTCCGGACAAGAACGTTATCGAATATGAGACGGACGAAGAGGATCCGCTGCACAGGTCCGCGCAAGCGTTCAAGCTGGCGCTCCGGCAATCCCCGCACCGCATCGTTCATGCGGAGATCCGGGACGAGGATGCGAATATTTACGTCCGGGCTTGCACCAGGGGCCACTCAGGCAGTATGACGACCGTGCATGCCAATGCTTTGGAGGACGTGCCGGATGCGATCACGGATATGTGCATGCTCGACGGGCGCGCCATGAATCCGGAACGGCTTGCGAAACGGATCGCGGCGTATGTTACGCAGGTCGGCATCGAAATGCAGATGGTGAACGGCCGACGCCGAATCGTTCGGATCGGCAGGTACGTTTGGCGGCACGGGGGCATCGCCGTGGATGACTGGGCGCGGTACGATCCCCGTTCGGACAGCTGGCGGATTCGGCAGGAGGCTCCGGTATGCTGAGCGGGCGGGTGGAGGACTGGTGGTTGGCGGATTGGCGAATGACGGCCGCCGCGTGCGCCTTGTATCTGTTGTCGTTCGTAGCCATTGAACGGCTGCTGCGCTTGTATGGGTTGCGCGGTGAAACGGCTGCCCGCTTGGATTATCGTCGGCGGGAAGACTGGGGTGCCAAGCTGGACAGGCTGCTGGCCCGCTTTGAAAGTCCCTACGGGCATCTGGCGGTGCTGCTGGAAAGCGTCCGTTGGCGGATTAAACCGTCAAGCTTCGCATTGCTGTCCGGCATGCTGCTTATTACCGGCTTTGCGGCAGGCGGACTGCTCGTCCAGAGCCCGAAAGGAGCGATCCTGATGGCTGGGCTCGCCGGCGGCATGCCGTATTTGGCGCTGCGGATTGTGCTTACGCAGCGGCAGCTCCAGATCCGGCTGGAGTTTCTCCCCGCTGTCGAGCTGTTCTACCAGTGCTATATGATCACAGGGGGAAAGCAGGTCCGCAATGCGCTGCAGCGGACGGTCGAGGAACGCCGCCTGCTTGGTCCGATGCAGCCGGTGTTCGATCAGTTGTACCGCAATCTGTCCGTTAAAGGCGACGACGAGGCAAGCCTGCGGATTTTTTCCGCGGCGCTGGGCCATATATGGGGCGACTATTTCGCGAATATTTTGCGTGTCGCGCTTGCGGAGGGCTGCCCGGTAGCCGACAGCCTGAAGCGGCTGATCGACGATATGCGCCAAGCGCAGCGCGCCAATCAGCTGGAGCGCAACCGGCTGCTGGAAATCCGGTTGGCGAACTTTTCGCCTATTCTGTTCCTGGCGTTATTTCTCGGCATTAACTTTCAGTACAACCCGGACAACGCCTATACGTACTATGTGCTTGACCCGAACGGAAGAGACATGCTGCTTAACGCGCTCGCGCTGATTTTCAGCTCGTTCGTCATGGGACTCTATTTGTCGCGCAAAAAAATGTAGGGCACCGGTGGGCCGGCGCTGTGGGGAAGGAGATTTACGAGTGAATGAAACATTATTGCGGCTCGTAACGGGCGGTGTGCTGGCGGCTCAATTCGGCCTCGGCTTCATAGCCGTCAGCACGTTGCTGCGCGCACTGCTGAAGCGGAGGCCCCGATGGGCGCACCTGCCAATGGAAGATGGAACCGGAACCGGCCGGCGTCTTCCGGACCGATGGCTGCGCATCGGTGGATTTTCACGGGCCAGCCCTTCTTTCCTGGAGCGTGAATCGCTGCTGGCCGGCTGCGGCTTCACCGCCGATGCGGCGATTTACGCGGTCGGTCGGCGAGCGGCGTTGCTGCTGTTCGGAACGGCCGGGACGGCTGCCGCTTTATTTCCGGCGAACATACCGATCCAGGGGCTCTCGCCATTCGCGCTTGCCGTCGTATGTCTGCTTGCCGCAACGGCCTGCTGGCTGGACAAGCCGTTATTGGAAGCCTTTCGGCGGTATCGGGGGCAGCGGATTATGAGGGAGCTGAACGCCGTCAGCAACCAGCTGCTTTATTTTGCGGGCACCTCGATGAATCTGCATGTGAAGCTGATGCGCTGCGTACCGTATACGTCGGCGATCCGTCCCGACATGCAGCGTATGCTGGGTGAATGGTACCACGACGCCGGGGATGCGATCCGGCGGTTCAAACAGCGGATCGGGACGCCGGAGGGAGCGGGCTTCGCGGAGACGATCGAAGCGCTGCGGCTGCATGAGGACGAGGCTTATTATGAACTGCTCAAGGAGCGGGTCGCCGATTACAAGGCCAAGCTGGAGCTGGTCCGGGAGAGCCGCAAGGAATCGGCGTCTTATGCATTGTTCGTGATTGCGGGCGCACCGATCCTGTATACGTTCCAGATCTTCATTTACCCATGGGTGCAGGAAGGACAGAAGCTGTTTCAGTCTTTGAATTCGTAGGAGGGATGAAAACGGATGCGTAATATTCTTATGACCGTGATGCTGCTGGTCGTGGTCGTGCTGTTGTTCAACTCGGTTATCGCCCAGGACGGTACGGGAACGCAAGCACAGATTCAATCGCAGGGGGACTCCGCCAACAGCCGGATCGGCGCGTTGAATCCGTAGACACATTTGGTCGAAAAGGGGGGCCGGTTGATGAGAGCTATTTTGATGACGGTCATGCTGCTGGTCACGGCGGTTCTTCTGTATACCGCGATGGCCGAGGGGGAGACCGGTACAAAGGCGCTGCTGGAGCGTTCCGGCAGTGCGATAGGCGAGTCGATTCGGAGGCTTAGCCCGTGAAATCGCTGCTTGTATTCGTTCTTTTCGCGACGACGCTTTGTTGGCTTATGTTTTCTCCGATTTACAAGCATGTGCTGATCGTACGCCAGGCCGTGCTTCAGAAGGAAGTCGACTATCTGCTCGAAATCGGCGCGAACGGCGATCACGGCTACATCGACGCGGAGATGACGGCGGCTTCGAGGCAACGGCTGGCGGGTTACGGCCTAAGGCCGGAGGACATCGAGTATGAAGCGGCTTCAACAACCGGCGCCGCGGCGGACAATCCGGCGGCGCCGCTGACACGCGGAACGGGACTGGAGCTTACCATTCGCTATCCGTACGAGCGGCTGTTTGAAATCGACCGGCTGGTCGGGCTTGCGCCTCCTGGCGGCAATGCAAGGATAAGCGCCTACGGCATGAAGATGAGCGAATACGTGCCGTAAGCGACAGGGAGATGGCGGGTGCAGGGTACATGTGGCCGTACACCGCCATGCAGCGCCGCCGCGACATACGCCGGAAAAGGCGCGCGACGGAAGACATAGTGCCGACAGGAATACTCTAATAGGCAGGTGATTGTGAAAAGGAGCGAGCAAATCGCTGAGTAATGAAAGGGGTTGAATAAGAACGGATGTACAAGCTGCTCCTGCTGACGATGCTGTCCGTCGTCTGGATGATGATGCAGACGCTGCAGCTCGACGAGGAGCTGGCCATACGCACGTTGTTTTACGGCAAGCATGCGGTAAACCGCGCCGTTCATGCGGCAGCGCAGCAGCTCGATCCTGAAGCGTTGGCGGACGGGGTGGTCCGCATCGATCCGGAAGCGGCCGAAGCGGCTGCTCTCACTTATCTGCAGGCCAATCTGCTGATCGATCAGACCGGCGTGCCCCTGCCCGGCACTCGTCTTCGCGAGCGGGTGGAGGTGCTCGTCTTCCGGATCGTGAACGAAGGCGAGTCGTTTCCCTACACCTACAGGAATGAAACTTATGATTATGAGGTGACGCTGCGGAAGCCGGGCGTGGTCATGATCGTCCGGCTTCGCAATCCGCGCGTTTTCACGATGCTGGAGCCGATCGAGTGGGCGATCAAGGGGGCGGCGGAAACGGTGACGGCGGACTGAAGATTTTGAGCAGGCCAAGATCATTTTATGCTGGAACGCTAAGCTGGCACGCCCCTATTTTTATTCTTGAAAATTAGTTCGTTACCGTTGGCGGCTTTGGCCTGAGTATGTGGTTCGACCACCATCATGCAACACCGCAACGCGAGTCGGGAAAATGACTGCAGCATGGCAAACGTACAGCCGCGATGGTACACTGTTCGCAGGATAACATCGATCTCGTTCGGAGGTGTGCTGTATGTATGAGCTTTTGCCGGCAGGGGAATCGGCGGCGCGGATTGAACGTTTGCAAGCGGTGCTGCGGGAAGAAGGCGCGGAAGGACTGCTCGTCTCGCAAAGCACCGATCTTTATTATTTGACCGGCACGATGCAAGCCGGCTATGCGTTTGTTCCGGCAGAAGGCGAACCGGCGTTATATATCCGGCGGAGCCTGGAGCGGGCCCGGCGCGAGTCGCGCATCCGCACGGTTGAACTCGGGTCGTTTCGTATGTTCGCTGCGACGCTGGAGGCCGATTTTCCGGTCCTCTCGAAGGGCGAGTCCGTGTGTGTGGCGGCACCGCTGGATGCATTGCCGGCGCAAACGTATGTAAAGCTGACGGAGCTGTTCGCCTCCATCGGCGTGCGGATTACCGACGGATCGTCTGTGATGCGGCGGCTTCGGATGACCAAGTCCCCGTGGGAGCTTGAGCGGATATCGTCAGCCGCGGCTGCTGCGGCGGAAGCGCTTGAGGAGTCGTTGAACGGGCTGCGCGAGGGCGTCACCGAGCTGGAATGGATGGCGCGCTTCGAGTACGAGATTCGCCGGCGCGGCCATATCGGCGTCATGCGCATGCGCGCCTACAATATGGAGGTGCTCACCGGCATGGTCGGCTCCGGAGCGGCGGCAGCGGAGCCGACGCTCTTCGACGGTCCTGCCGGCGGCCGGGGATTGGGGCCGGCCGTGCCGCAAAGCGTCAGCCGCAAGCCGTTCGCCCGCAATGAACCGATCCTGATCGACATCGGCTGCTGCATCGACGGCTATGTGATCGACCAGACGCGCACCGCCGTCATCGGGGAGCTGCCGGAGAAGCTTGCGGCTGCATACGACACTGCGGAGCGGATCATGCGCCGGGCGCAGGAACTGCTCGTTCCGGGAACGACCGCCGAAGCGCTGTACGCGGAGACGCTGCGTATGGCGGAAGCCGCCGGTCTGGCCGACCATTTCATGGGCTTCGGGGCGGACCGTGTTCGTTTTGTCGGCCACGGCATCGGACTTGAAGTGGACGAATGGCCCGTATTGGCCCAAGGCTTCGACATCCAGCTGGCGCCGGGCATGGTGCTCGCTGTCGAGCCGAAATTCACGTTCCCCGGCCTTGGCGTCGTCGGGATCGAGAACTGCTATGCCGTTACGGCTGGCAGGCCCCTCACGCTTACGCGCTCGCCCGAAGAACTGATCGTTGTGCCCCTGATGAACTGATTGATGAGCCGTTATGCTGCGAGGCCGAACAAACCCCGCCCTCGGCAGCAACATTCGATAATATTTCTACTGAGGCAGGGATTCTCCGGCTCTCAAGCACAAGTTCCGCTCTAGCTGGCGATTTCACACGTTTGAGACAGGGGATATTCCGCTCTCAGCGTATAAATTTGCTGTACATTATGTTGAGGCGGGGATTTTCCCGGTCTCAGCAACCGTTCAGGATCCGGCATTTGCAAGGCGGCCATCAGCCGCTTGCGGAAGCCGGATTTTTTGCCGTTTCGTTCCCCGAACTGCCCGCCATGCCTGACCCCCCCGCATCATCCGCTGAGCCAGGCATCATGCCCGAACCAGCCCTAGTCGGTTATCGAACCTTTCCACCTTACCCGACCCGCCCGCAACAGCTGCGTTTTGCCTATGCCTGCTGACCTGTTCATTGTTCATTTTACAGCCCGGTTATCCGAAGTCTCTTAAAACGACCCTTTTTGAATGCAAAAAATTTTTCACCGGTGCGTGAACGTTTTGATGCCGCCGGACGTCATATGGTCGATTCCGGAATTGGAGGGGGCTGCTTGCACGTGACGCAAGCCGAAGAGACATTATGGAAGCAAGCCCGCAGCGACAGCAAGGCCATGGCCGTCCTGCTGCAGCAGCACTACGCTTTTCTGTACAAATACATGCTCAAGGCGACGATGAACCGGACAATCGCGGAAGACCTCGTGCAGGATACGATGCTGAAGGCGATCGAGAACATTGCGTCCTATCATGGCAAATCGAAATTTTCGACTTGGCTCATATCGATCGGCACCCGGCTTTATCTCGACGCACTGAGGCGCGGCAAACGCGAGCGCAAATGGCAGGAGACGGAGCAGGCTCAGGCGCTTCGGGCGCTGAAGTACGAGGCCGCGTCGGCGGGGAGCGATTTTCCCGAGGCGATGGAGGCGCTGGCCGGGATGGAGGAACACGTCCGGCTGCCGATTCTGCTGAAATATTATTACGGCTACACGGTCGATGAAATTGCGGCCTGGATGGATATTCCGGCGGGAACGGTTAAATCGCGGATGCATAACGGCATGAAACGGTTGAGAAAGGAGCTGAGCGAGCATGACAACGGGGCGTAAACGGGGCGACAAGTCGGCGAAGGCCCAGCGGCAACAGAAACAAGGACGCGAAAATGAACACACGAGGCGTTCGGGGCCTGCGGCTGAAATGGAGGTCGGCGACCTCGAAACCGAGCAATGGCTGAACGAGAGCCTGCGCCGGTTCGACGCCATGTTCGAGCCGCCCGCGCCGAGCCTGCAAGCGCTGCAGGAGCTTGCGGACAACGGCCGCAAAGCGGCGAATCGCAAGCTGTGGCGCGATCTCGTTTTGTTCTGGATCGTGGGCTGTATCGTCACCGGCGGCGTCATGCTGCTCCTGAAGAGCGATATTGTCTGGTTCGCCGCGCTTCAGGCCGCCGCAGCAGTCGCCGGAGTCGCATTTGCCGCCGTCACGGGCAAGAGGAGAACGGCTGAGAGGACGGGGAGCAAATGGGCGAACTGAACCTGGACGGCCTGAACGAGCTGAGGGATTTGCCGCTGTGGTTGCTCATCGTACTGCCTGTCATCCTGCTGTCGCAAGCGACCTGGCTGTTCCTCGACGCCCGCAAGCGCGCGAAATACCCGTGGTTCTGGGGACTATGGGGATTGATCCAAACGCCGATGCCTTTCATACTCTATTGGCTGATCGTGCGGATCGACTGGAAGAAGATCAAGAGGGGGAAATCAAATGGATAATCAAACGTTAATAACAGTTGTCATTCCGATACTTGTGCTGCAGCTCATCCTGCTCATCACCGCGCTGACCGTCTTAATCCGGGCCGAGCAAACCCGCAGACCAAAATGGATGTGGGCGCTGATCATTGTGTTCGTCAACATTTTCGGGCCGATCGCGTTTTTCCTGTTCGGCAGGAAGGCGGACTGAATATGGCGCTCGTTCGACATCGGCTATTTGCCGCAAACGCCTCCGCTGTACGGCTGGATGACCGGCCTCGAGTTTCTCGTCCACTGCGGCCGGCTTTGCGGCATGCTCGTGCTGCGAAGCCTGCTGCTGTATTGGGTGTCGCTGGCCATCATCGGCACGCTGACGATTCTGTTCAGCTCGCTGCTTCGCAGCGCGGCGGGCGCCGCATTTTCCGCGCTGGGCGCGGTGGCCGTGCTGTCGGTCCTCTCCGCGCTGTTCGCAGACGCGCTCGCCTGGAGCCCGAGCCGTCTGTCGGGCTACGCGGCATCGCTGCTCATAACGGGCACGGTCGAGGCAGCCGTATGGCCGGCCCTCGCGGTAACCGTCGTGTGCGCCGCTGCCGCGCTGACCGCCGCGGTCGGCGCTTTGAGCAGGCGGCCCTCGCTCGACTGAATCTGCGGGCCGCGCGTATCTCTCAGACTTCGATTTGCACCGGACTCTATTTTTTTGTAGGATAGAGTCATAGGCCTACAAGACTTACATCATGCTGCAAAGCTGCAAGACTTATAGGTACGGTTGGTGGGGGGCGAGAGCGATGTTCAAGCTTGGCCAGAAAATCGTCATTGTGGCGGATCAATTCGAACAGAATTTGCCGATCGGAGATCATGCTTATGTCATCGCCTACGATCGTAATGCGGACAATGCATTCGACTATGTTATTCGGGTGCCGAAGGCGAACAAAAACTTTTTCGTGCCGGCGGGCGACGTCGAGCTTGAGGAAACGCTGCTGTCCCAGGAGGCGGACCGCGTGGAACGGGAGGCGCTGATCGATTTCGCGCTCGCGACGCATAACGAGGAGCTGTTCAGGCGGATCATGAACGGCGGCGATGAGCTTGCCGAGGCGCTTGATGAAGAGGGCGTAAGCGAAGTGCAAACGCGCGAGGATTTCATCAGGCAGATCAACCTGAAGGCATGGATCTGATCGACCGCAGCGCAAGGCGTTTTTCCGGGCAGCCGGAAGGACGCTTTTTTTGTTCTTCCAGCTCTGTTGAATAAGGAGTTAATGGTGTGCGCCGATCGATAAATAACGGAAAATCTTTCATGTAAGCATCGCGGGAATCTTGCCAGATAATTGTCGTTCAAGACTTCAAGGAGGGTTCCCGGAGCATATGCCTTCGCGAAGCAAGCTTAGGGCTTGAGCAAGGCTTGCAGCGTGCAACGTACAATCCGCATTGAGTTGCGGACGGGCTGTAGGCTATAATGGGAAGAATGAGCGAATGAGCCAAGAGGAGGTAACGCAAGCGATGAGCATTACGATCAAGGATGTCGAGCATGTCGCCAATCTGGCGCGGCTTGAGCTGTCCGGCGAAGAGAAAGAGGTCTTCACCGGACAGCTCAACGCGATCCTGAAATATGCGGAAAAGCTGAACGAGCTGGATACGGCCGATGTCCAGCCGACCACCCATGTTCTGCCGATCACGAACGTCATGCGCGAGGATGAGAAGCGCCCGTCGTGGCCGGTCGAGCAGGTGATGAAGAACGCGCCGGACGAAGAGGACGGCCAATTCCGCGTGCCGGCGGTGCTGGAGTAGCGCTCCGGCATCCTGCACGGCCGACGGAGCGCGGGCCGCGGACTGCGGATCGCCGATGACGCCGCGCACCGACAACCATGCACCATGCTGCACCTTTTGAAGGGGGGAACCGCTGTTGGCAGCTTTTGATATGCGCCTGCAGGATTTGCATAATCAAATGAACAATAAACAATTGACCGTCGCCGACCTGGTCGACGAGTCGTACCGCCGGATCGCGGAGACGGAGCCGAAGATCCGGGCGTTCATTACGTTGGACGAGGAGAACGCGCGCAAGCAGGCGGCGGAGATGGACCAAGCGCTGCAGGCGGGCGGCGAGCGCGGCTTGCTTTTCGGCTTGCCGGCAGGCATCAAGGACAACATTGTGACGGAAGGGCTGCTGACGACGTGCGCCAGCCAATTCTTGCGCAACTATAATCCGATTTTCGACGCCACCGTGACGAAAAAGCTGAAAGCCGAGCAATCGGTCACGATCGGCAAGCTGAACATGGACGAGTTCGCCATGGGCGGCTCCAACGAGAATTCCAGCTTCCATCCGTCGTACAACCCGTGGAACACGGAGCGCGTGCCGGGCGGCTCGAGCGGCGGCTCGGCGGCGGCGGTTGCGGCCGCACAAGTGTATTTCGCGCTCGGCTCGGACACCGGCGGGTCGATCCGCCAGCCTGCCGCCTACTGCGGCGTCGTCGGTCTCAAGCCCACCTACGGCCTCGTATCGCGCTTCGGCCTGGTCGCTTTCGCTTCTTCGCTTGACCAGATCGGGCCGATCACGAAAAACGTCGAGGATTCCGCATACGTGCTGCAGGCGATCGCCGGCTACGACCCGCACGATTCGACGTCGGCGAACGTGAGCATTCCCGATTATACGTCCGCGCTCAGCGGCGACGTGCGCGGCCTGCGCATCGGCGTGCCGAAGGAATATCTCGGAGAAGGCATCGACCCGCAGGTGAAGGAAGCGGTCATGGCAGCTTTGAAGGTATATGAAGGACTCGGCGCGACGTGGGAGGAGGTTTCGCTTCCGCATACGGAATACGCGATCGCCGCGTATTATTTGCTGGCATCCTCGGAAGCGTCGTCCAACCTGGCGCGCTTCGACGGCGTCCGCTATGGCGTGCGCGCCGACAATCCGGACAACCTGATCGACCTGTACCGCAAATCGCGCAGCCAGGGGTTCGGCTCCGAAGTGAAGCGCCGGATCATGCTCGGCACCTATGCGCTGAGCTCGGGCTATTACGACGCGTATTACCTGAAGGCGCAGAAGGTGCGGACGCTGATCAAGCAGGATTTCGACAACGTGTTCGAGCGTTTCGACGTCATTGTGGGGCCGACGGCGCCGACGACGGCGTTCAGGATCGGCGAGCAGGTGAACGATCCGCTGACGATGTATCTGAACGATATTTGCACGATTCCGGTCAACCTGGCCGGCGTGCCCGCGATCAGCGTGCCGTGCGGTTTGGCGGACGGCCTGCCGGTCGGCCTGCAAATCATCGGCAAGGCGTTCGACGAGACGACGGTGCTGCGCGCGGCTTACGCTTATGAGCAGTCGACCGAGCATCACAAGCTGCGTCCGCAGCTGTAGGAGGAGCGAGAAACCCATGACGCAAGCAACCAAATACGAAACGGTCATCGGGCTGGAAGTGCACGTGGAGCTGCATACCGAGAGCAAAATTTTCTGTGGTTGCTCCACGGCCTTCGGCGCCCCGCCGAATACCCATACCTGTCCGGTCTGCCTCGGGCATCCCGGCGTCCTGCCGGTCCTCAACCGGCAGGCGGTCGAATACGCGATGAAGGCGGCGATGGCGCTCAATTGCGAGATCGGGGCGATCAGCAAGTTCGACCGCAAAAACTATTTTTATCCCGATTCGCCGAAGGCGTACCAGATTTCGCAGTACGACCGGCCGATCGGGCTGAACGGCTGGATCGACATCGAAGTGAACGGCGAGACGAAACGGATCGGCATCACGCGCCTCCATCTGGAGGAGGATGCGGGCAAGCTGACGCACGTGGACGGGGGCTATGCGTCGCTCGTTGACCTGAACCGCGTCGGAACGCCGCTGGTCGAGATCGTATCCGAGCCGGACATCCGCACGCCGGAGGAAGCGAAGGCGTATCTCGAGAAGCTCAAGGCGATCATGCAGTATTGCGAGGTGTCGGACGTGAAGATGGAGGAGGGCTCGCTGCGCTGCGATGCCAACATCTCGATTCGTCCGTGGGGGCAGGAGAAGTTCGGCACCCGCACCGAGCTGAAAAATATGAACTCGTTCCGTGGCGTGCAGCGCGGTCTCGAGTATGAGCAGTGGCGGCAGGCGGAGGTGCTGGACGGCGGCGGTACGGTGGTGCAGGAGACGCTGCGCTGGGACGACGCGGCCGGCCGCACGATCTCGATGCGCGGCAAGGAGGAAGCGCACGACTACCGCTATTTTCCGGATCCGGATCTTGTGCAGGTGCATATCGACGACGAATGGAAGGCGCGCGTGCGGGACTCGATTCCGGAGCTGCCGGACGCGCGCAAGGCGCGCTACACGGGCGAGCTCGGACTGCCGGCTTATGACGCGGGCGTCATTACGTCGTCCAAGAAGCTGGCGGATTTCTTCGAGGAAAGCCTGAACTATACGAAGGACGCCAAAGCGGTGTCCAACTGGATCATGGGCGATCTGCTCGGCTACCTGAACGCGAACGGGCTGGAGGCCGAGGCGGTGAAGATTACCGGCCAGGGGCTGGGAGAAATGATCGGTCTGATCGAGCAGGGAACGATCAGCAGCAAAATCGCCAAAACCGTGTTCAAGGAGATGCTGGAATCGGGCAAGCGTCCGCAGCAGATCGTCGAGGAGCAGGGGCTCGTGCAAATCAGCGACGAGGGCGCCATCAAGGCGGTCGTCGATCAGATCGTGACGAACAACCCGCAATCGGTCGAAGACTATAAGGCGGGCAAGGAAAAAGCGATCGGCTTCCTCGTCGGCCAGGTGATGCGGGAGACGAAGGGCAAGGCGAATCCGGCGCTCGTCAACAAGCTGTTGGTCGAGCGGCTGAATCAGCAATAAGAGGTTTCACGGCATGGCGAAGGCGCGTCCCGCGGGGGCGCGCCGTTTCAATTTCCCATCGCTGCGAGCCTCCGCCGGTTCCGGTGCGCTTGGCCGGTATGTTGCGATCCCGGGGGATCGCGTTTTGCAGGCATGAAGCCGGGTTAACCTCTATAAAACCCTCATAGTATGTTACAATATAACTATTGCGGAAAGGTTGTGAGCAGACGTTGTCATCCGTTATCGATAATCCCTGGTATATTAACGAGCTGGACATTTCGCTGCGCTTGTTGCTCGCCGTCCTGCTCGGCGGTTTGGTCGGCTTCGAGCGCGAGCAATCCAATCATGCGGCCGGCCTTCGAACGCACATCATGGTATGCCTGGGCTCCTGCCTGCTTATGTTGCTCTCCATTTACGGCTTCTCGGACTTCGTGAACCAATATAACGTGCGCGTCGACCCGGCCCGTCTCGCCGCAGCGGTCATTACGGGCATCGGCTTCCTCGGCGCCGGCACGATTCTGCATACGGGCAAGGCGATCACGGGACTGACGACCGCCTCGTCGATCTGGGTCGTGTCGGCGATCGGGCTCGGCGTCGGGGCCGGCTTTTATTTCGCGGCGATCATGGGCACCGGTATGGTTCTTTTCGTGCTGTGGGGCATGGATAAGATTGAAAGGAAGTTTTTCAACGGCAAGCGGGAACGGACCGTCGTCATCGCCGCCGACGACAGGCCGAAGCTGCTGCAGCCGGTTCAGGAGCTGCTTCAGCGGCAAGGCGTAAAAATCCGCAAAATATCCGTGCGCGACGATTCGACCGGCCATGAACCGGGCCGCCTGATCATTGAGGCGCAGGTGATGCTGCCGAAGCATGTGCAGGAAATGCTGCTGCTCGAGGAGCTCCGCAAGCTGGAGGGCGTGCACGCCGGCAGCGTGGAGTAGCGGAAGGAAGGGCGGCGCGATGTCATGACGCCAATGAAACGTTTCTGGGCCGCCCTGCTCTCCTTCACGGTGCCGGGGGCCGGACAATTGTATATCGGCCGTATCCGGACCGGGCTGATCCTGCTGCTGTCGGCGGTGGCGGTGACCGTCGCAATCGTTTATTACGCGGGCGTGTCGGGCGGCCGCTTTGCGTTGCTGCTCGTTTACCTGGGGCTGGCTCTTCCCGTTATCTATTTCTACAGCATGTACGATATCCTCCAGGCCACGTCCAAGTCCAAGGGAGCGCCAACCTCGGGCTCGCCGATTCCGGATGCGGCCGGCGCCGACGCCGATTCCGATTTTGCGGCCCGGCCGGCCGCAACCCGCTTGCAAGGGCTCGGTTTGATCGGCGCCGGTTTGCTGCTGCTGGCGCTCGTTCGGCCTACGGAGACGACCGAACGGTGGCTCATCCGGATCGGGGATTATTTGCCGGCTGCGGCCTTGCTGACGGTCGGGGCGCTGTTGTATGCCAAAAGGGGGAGGGCGATGTACCGTTTGGGGAGGATGACGGCAGCGGCCGTCATCGTGGCGGTCGGCGCCGTTTTATTATGGGATCAGGTGAAAGGGCGCAACGATATCGCGCTGCTTATTCATTGGTGGCCGGCGGTGCTTATTCTGCTCGGCATTGAGATTGTGGCCGTTTCGATCGGCGGCCGGACGACCCGGAAACGGCTGTCTTTCGACGCCGGCGGTTTTGTGCTGGCGGCCGTCATTGCGGTTGCGGCGGTCGGCGTGACGCAAATCAATGCGCTGCCTTTCAAGTGGATCGACCAATGGAAGGTCGATGTCGGCGGTATGACGGGCTTCGGCGAGGAGAAAGGCTTTCGGTATGCGAAAAAACCGGTCGCCGCAGACCTTTCGGACCACGCGCGGGTCCTGGTCATCGACAATCCGAACGGTGAAGTCACGGTGCGCGAGGGCGATGTCGAAGGCATTCGGGTCGAGGCGGTAGTCTGGGTGGATACCGAAGATCGGGCGGAAGCCGACGGAATCGCGGAGAAATCCACCGTCGACATAACCGGCGACGAGAAAGTGACCATCGCGGCCAAGGGGGCGGCGTTCGGCGTCAACGGAAGCAGGCAGCCGCGGATGAATCTGGTCGTGACGATTCCACGCATGCCTGATCCGGCGGTCGGTATGGACGCGATTATCGACTCAACGGTTCCGGATGCGGAGGCGGGAACGCCGGCATCGGCGCCGGCCGCGCCCGGGGAGGAGCCGGTTCCCGCGCCGCCGGCCCAGGAAGGCGCCTCCGAAGAGGGAAACGCGAACGCCCCTGAGGCCGGGCGCGGCCTGCAAACGATCGCCATTCAGGTCATGAACGGACCGATTAACGTATCCGGGCTGCGCGCCGGCGAGCGGGTCATCGCGGAGACCGCGAACGGGGAAATTGCGCTGCGGGATATTGGCGCTTCGGTGAAGGCGACGACCCGGAACGGCGGCGTTGAAGCTTTTGATATCGCCGGCGACGCGGAGGTCGAGACGTTCAACGGTACGATCCGCGCGGAGCGGATCGGCGGTCGGGCGGTCGTCTCAACCGTCAACGGCGGCATCAAGCTTGCCGCGGTGGAAGGCGATGTCGAAGCCGATACGAAGAACGGCGCCATCACGATCGCCGAAGCGCGGGGCGCTGTATACGCGGATACGCTTAACGGCCGGATCGAGGTGCGGAGCGCGACGGTAGGCGGGACATGGGATATCGGAAGCGCGGTAGGCGAAATCGCGCTTAATGTGCCGGAGAACGGCGACTACGAGGTATCGGGCTCCGTCACCTTCGGCGATATCGAGACCGACTTGCCGCTGGAAGTGAGCAAGAAATCGATCAAGGGCCGGATCGGCGAAGGAACGTACCGGATCGGCATCGACGCCAACAGCAGCATTGAAGTGAAGCGTTACCGGCCGTAATCGGACATCACAAATCGGACAACGACTAAACGGACATCACATAATTGACAAAAATGAAATCAAACACGTACAATGATGCTAACTACTTATGAAAGGCGTGAGGGGAATGGGAACAAGCGTCGGCGAAGCTCTGGAACAACTCAAGATGACCGGCGTCCGTATGACCCCGCAGCGCCACGCCATCTTGACATACCTCATGGATGCGATGACCCACCCGACGGCGGATGAGATTTACAAGGCGCTGTCACCGCAATTTCCGAGCATGAGTGTAGCAACCATTTATAATAACCTCAGGTTGTTCGTCGAGGCCGGCCTGGTGCGTGAATTGACATACGGCGACGGTTCCAGCCGTTTCGATGCGGATTTATCCGACCATTACCATGCCATCTGCAAATCGTGCGGAACGATCGTGGATTTCGAGCATCCGCCGCTGCTTGATGTGGAGCGCGTGGCGTCGAAGGAAACGGGCTTTGTCGTGGAAGGGCATCGGATGGAAATTTACGGCCTGTGCCGTGACTGCGCGGCCTCCGGCAAATCGCATTAATCGGCTAGCTGCCGAGACGGAACCTGATCGGACTTTCGATCGTCAATAGACGTACAGCAAGCGCGGGCCGTCGCTCCGCCTTCCTGTACGTTTTCTTTTTGCGGGGGCGCAGACAAGAGTTATCTTATACTGGGGGGAAATGCCATCTTGGAAACGGTGAAGCTGCGAACGCCGGGACGGAGAAGCTCGGGCCTTCGCCGGTTAATGGTGTTCTGCGCGCTGATCGGCGTTCTGATCGGCGGTTATTTAGCCTATTTGCGATATATCCCTAACGGGGACCGGCTTGTGCCGGATTACGGCTTCGAGTATCCGCTCGTTTACAAAGGGAAAGTACTGGATGCCGGCGCCAGGAAGGAAGGCGAGGAATTGAAGCTGCCGCTCGATGCCTTACAGGAGGTTCTTGGCGCCGAAGCGCCTATCCGTTATGAAGCGGAGAGCGGTTCGATTATTTTGACGACCGCGGACAAGGTGCTTTATATGAAGACCGATGCGCTCACGGCGACCGTGAACAGCAAGCCGTTCGATCTGACGATTGCCGCCGAGTCGGACGACGGCCGGGTTTATTTGCCGCTGACCCCGCTCACCGAGCTGTTCGGTCTGCAGGCTGAGCAAGCAGAGGGAGATGCGGGAATCGTGACGCTTTTCCAGCCGGGACAGGCTATTCAGCGCGGCCGCTTGCCGGCGGCGGAGGGAGCGGTCATACGGAGCGGGCCGACCATTCGCGCGACCATATCGGAGCAGGTCGAGAGCGGCGGCGAGGTGCGCATCTGGGGCGAGGAGGACGGCTGGTACCTCGTTCAGGGGCCGCAAGGCTATGTCGGTTACGCATCCAAGTCAGATATCGTTTTAGGAGATGTGGAGAAGGTTTCTGAACCGAAGCGGGATGAACCGTTCATTGCCTGGAAGGTCATCGGAAGCAAAATCAACCTGGCCTGGGAGGCCGTCTACCAGGTTGCGCCCAATCCGGCGGACATCGGGCCGCTGCCGGGGGTCAATGTCGTCAGTCCCACCTGGTTTGAACTGAAGGACGGCAAAGGCGCGATCCGGTCCAAGGCGGACAATAACTACGTCGCTTGGGCGCAGAACCGCAATATGCAGGTGTGGGCGCTGTTCAGCAACGGCTTTGATCCCGATCGGACGACGGAGGCGCTGGACGACTACGGGACGCGGTTCCGGATGATCCAGCAGCTGCTCTCCCTGGCGAAAATGTACAAGCTGCAGGGCATCAACATCGACTTCGAGAATGTCTATATGAAGGACAAGGCCAACCTGGTTCAATTCGTCCGGGAGATTACGCCGCTGGCGCATGATCAGAACCTGGTCGTGTCGATCGACGTGACGCCCAAGTCGAGCAGCGAGATGTGGTCGGCATTCCTCGATCGGGAGGCGCTTGGCCGGACCGTCGATTTCATGGTAATCATGGCGTACGACGAGTATTGGGCGTCCAGCCCGACTTCCGGGCCGGTCGCATCGCTGCCGTGGGTGGAGCGTTCCGTCAAGCGTATTCTGGAGGAGGACAACGTGCCCCCGCGCAAGCTTGTGCTCGGCGTTCCGCTTTATACCCGGATTTGGACCGAGAAGAAGGGCCCGGACGGCAAGGTGCAGGTGTCCTCCAAGGCGGTCGGCATGGAAGCTATCGAGGAGCTGATCGCGGAGCGCAAGCTGAGGCCCGTCTATCAGAAGGAAACCGGACAGCATTATGTCGAATATGTGGAGAACGGCGCCCTGAACCGCATCTGGATCGAGAACGAGACATCCATGAAGGCAAGGGCCGAGCTCGTCAAAAAATATGGCCTGGGCGGCATCGCCTCCTGGCAGCGGACGTTCCAGAAACCTGAGATTTGGCAAACGATACGGGATACGCTCAATCTGCGCCCATAAGATGCACGTATAGCTCATAGATTGTATAAAAGAAGCTTCGTCCTCCCGGCGGCCTGCCGGAAGGGACGAAGCTTTTGGCGCGTATGCGATTGGCTGTGGAGGTGGGGAATGCGGCCTTGCGCTTACGTTGCTTGCCCGTTCGCCTGGTCGGCGGCGTGCGTCGCTTTGTCGGGGTCGAGCGTCAGCATCGTTTTGCAGAACATGCAGCGGTCGGTTTTGCCCAGCATTTTCGTCGGCTTATGGCATTCCGGACATTCCAGCATCACCGCGCTCGTCGACAGCATGCCGGCCCAGAAATAAATGCCCATGCTCACGAGCATGGAAATCAGGCCGAGAACCAGGAAGATGCCGGCGGCGATTTTGGCGGCTTGTCCGCCCCAGAACACGATGCCCCCCGTGCCGAGTATCATAATGCCCATGCCGAACAAGGTGAAGAAAAGTCCCCACAGACGGAATTCGTTGATTTTGGCGGATTTGAAAAACATGAACGTTCATCCTTCCGAAAAAGAGATGTCGCGACTTTCTGCAAACGAGCAGGAAACGGACCCACGGTTGTCGAACAATACATAGAACCGCAGAATATCATTATAGCTTATACCGCTGAAGGAAGCCAGGAATTCTCTGCTATGGGGGATCGTTGTGGAAGCGATAAAAACGCATTTCTTCGACATGTTTCATAACCGGGCCGGGCTGGTCGGCCTGATGGCGATCGACAATCCGTATCCGTACAATCCGCTGATCGACGGGCTGGATCTTCTCCTGCTCGCTGTCATGGAAGGGGACGATCCGGACCGGTGCGTGGAGCATGCCGCTTATGGCGGCAAACGCGTTCAGATCCGGTCGGTCGTGCCGTCCGTATTGGAGCAATGGATCGCCGGCAATGAAAACCGAAACATCATACCATGGTTGGTGCGGGGTGAGATTTTGTTCGATCGGGATCAATATTTGGCGCAAATCAGGCAGCGGCTTCTCGCCTTTCCGGATGAGCTGCGCAAGCAGAAAATGCTGGCGGAGTTCGCCGCGTTCCTGCGGACGTACCTGCATGCCAAGCAGGATCTTCAGGACGGCAACATTCTCGACGCGCACAGCCACATTTTAACGTCGTTGCATCATTGGGCGCATATCGTGCTGATCGAGGAGGGCGTGCACCCGGAATTGACCGTGTGGGCGCAGATCAAGGGCTACAACCCCGGTGTTTATAAATTGTACGAGGAGCTGACGGTCAGCCCGGAAACGCTGGAGCAGCGTGTCCATCTCGTGCTGCTGGCTTGCGAGTTCCATGTCATGAGCAAAATGAAATCGTGCTGCCGGCTGCTGCTCGATCTGATGGAAAACCGCGAGGAGCCTTGGAGCGTGATGGAGCTGTATAACCATCCGGAGCTGCGGCACTTGAGGGTCGATCTTTCGCTGCTGCTGCAAAAGCTCGTCGTTCGCGGCTTCATCCGCGAGGTCGCCGTTATTCCCGATTCCGGCGATACCGACGAATTGGAGCTGAAATACGCTCCGCTCGCAAAAGAGGCTTGATCGTTGAGGGCGTTGTCTGCTATAATATGGGAAATGAATAGGAACGGCGGGAAGCACCCGCCTTGCATGCCAGTCGTGCAGGGGGTGCTTTTTTGTTGTTCCGTCTTTTGGGAGAATGCGTTAATATTTAATGAGGTTTACAAAATTAGGGTGAGGCCGAGAGCCGGAGAATTGAAGGGGAGAGATTAAGGATGAACATGACCATGAGGATGGCAAACAAAATGAAAATGGCAAAGGTGCTGGTCTTATCTGTTGTAGCTGCGATGGCATTCGTATCGGTTGCTCGGGTATCGGCGTCGTCGTCGAATCATAATCTTCCGGATCTGGCGGTGCTGCTGAATGGGAGAAAGATTGAGTTCCCCGACGAGAAGCCGCAGGTGGACAGCAGCTCGCGCGTGCTGATCCCGGTTCGATTTGTTTCAGAGGCGTTGGGGGCGAAGGTAGGGTTTGAAGGGAAGACGGTGATCATCACGCAAGGCGCCAAAAATGTGCGGCTTACGATCGGCTCGAATGCGGCGCTCGTTAATGGCGAGCGGCTGGTGCTGGATACGAAGGCGGTCGCCGTCAACGGGCGGACGCTGGTTCCGCTGCGTTTTGTCAGCGAGGCGCTCGGGCAGAAGGTGCGCTGGGACGCCGTTAGCCGTTGGGTGTGGATCGGGGAGGAAAAGGTGCCGAGTTTGCAGGAGAGTGATGTGAAGGTCTATCCGCTCGATGGGTTTAGAAAATACTTTACGAAAGCCAAAGGTGAGTATCTGTATGGCGCAAAAGACGTAACGATCTTTACTCAGAAAAATTTTCCGATTCGGTTTGAGGATGATTATGATAATGTGACGATTTACAGTGTCACGCTCGTCCCGGTGAAGGACTACTTTGAGGTACAAATGAACTATTCCGGTAAACATTTCGGCATTTACTACCTCACCGGAGATGGTATCCCGAGGGCTCGCTTTAATTCTGCAAAATATCGGGTCAATAATCCGGATGGTACTTTTACAGCGACTTTTAGTTTTAGGAGTGAAGGGGATTTTCTCTTTTACAACATCAAAAACTGGAAGGACATGAAGCCGGAAGATATAAAATATGTGGGATTCTCCGTGGGGTTGGAAACACTTCCGCTTTTGGAAAAACCATTTGCAAATTAAGGGGCGGCGTAAATGAGAAGAAGACGGAATATCGCTCTTTTTTTTCTTATAATGCTTATCGTTACAAGCATACCTTTTGGTGCTTTTGTAAATGCGGGCACTATTCCGTCCATTGCGGATAACGATCCGATTGTGGGCGGAACAGATGCCAATAAGTTCTATTTCGTGGCGATGTATTCAACTGGTATCAATAAGAATCCGGATGGTTCCTGGACGCCTGGGCGATGGGGTGGATCGCATCCGAATATTGCTGCGCCGTATGAGTTTACGTTAACCGACAGAAAGATCGTCGGCTTGGAGGTCAAACCTTTCACACAAGCGATGATCGATCAAGATGCCAAATGGTTAAAGGTGTATGAGAAATCGCGAAGTGACTATGCTTGGTTAGCTATTGATAAAGCAGTGAACACTACGTACACGCCGAGTCCGGTAAATATCACGGGAAAAGGGACCGATACCGTTTCCTTTGACATCAATATGACGGGCATCGTCCTGGATGCTCCAGCGCCGGAAGAAACAACACGTGGCGAGGAAACCATAGGCATGAAGTTCTACTTCCCCATGCTCATCACCATCACGACTGAACCGCAGCTCATCGTCAAGCATTGGTCAACAACGGGGCAAGATCTGTCCAGTTTTTTTCCAACGAAAACAACGGCGCTTGTAAACGGGCAATCGTACAGCACGACTCCGCCGACGAATGCCAATTATTCTTATGTCGGCTATAAAAAATCGGCAGGCGGGACTCCTTCCGGATCAATTGTAAACGGACCGCCGCCAACATTCACCTATGACAATACCTACAACATCTATTACCTGAATCTGTATTATGACCCTGTTTCAACAGAGCCGGATCTCGTGGCTGACGACATCGCAGCGGTAGGAGATGTGGTTGTCGGCAAGCCGGCGACATTCAAAGCGACTTTTCGCAATGTGGGGCCGACCTACAATGGATCGTATAGCGTGAAGATCATGGAAGGCGCGACGAATATTAAAATCCAGCCCTTCTCGATAGCTGAAAAAGGCACGACGAAAGAAGTCCAGTTCACGTACACATTTCGCAGTACGGCCAGCAAAACGTTTCAACTGAGCGTCGACAGCGCGGCAAACATCAAAGAATCAAACGAAAGCAACAACGTCATTTCACGGAGTTTTACCGCGTTGACAAGCGCGCCGGTCAGTTTCACCGGCGATTTTGACATTGTGCCGCCGACCATCAATTACCGGGACAGCTTTACCTTTCGTCCCAAAAATTTTGTCCTGAATGGATGTACATACCGATCGCACTCCTACAAAATCGAACGCAACGGGATGAGCTATCAGACCAATCCGGTATTCGGGCAAACCACGGACACCAGTTACTCGCAGGGTACATATCCATGGGTCATCGGCGTGGGCTATCATAACGTCTACCTGAAAATCCGGACGAGCTGCGGCGAATCGGAGTGGATCGGGCCGAAGCCGCTCACCGTGAGCAGCCCGGCCGAAAACAATCCGCCGAGCTTTCGTATCGGCTTTGTTTTTCCCAATGCGCCGACGAAGCCTGTATACGAAGTGGTGAAAGGGACAAAGCTCGATTTGATTTACATCAATGATCCCAGCGTGCCGACGCCGACGGATCCGGACGGCGATTCGCTTTATTTTAACGGCTTCGATTTTGCATCCGGCACAAGCTTCATTCAATCCATCCCTTCCAAAGGATCGGAATATATTGACGGCTGGCGCGGCATTACGATGGACACGCTCGGCTATCATTCCGTTACCGGCGTCATGCGGGACGAATGGGGCGCCACCGCTACCGCCTCAACCTTTATTAACGTCATCCCGGAAAATCCGGTTCCCGTTGCGACGTGTCCGGCCGAAGTGATTGAAAACCATCCGGTGCCGGCTTCTTCCTTCGGTTCCGGCGGCAGCTACAGCCCGATCGGCAGGACGATCGATTCCAGCAGGGACGAGTGGACCAACCGGCTTGCCAGTTACCCTAACGGGACAAGCAGCAATATCACGGCGACCGCATCGCTGCATGTATACGACAGCGCGGGGCTGAAATCGCTCCGGGCCGCCGAGTGCTCCATCACCGTCAAACCGGACCTTCCGCCTGTGGCCAAGCTTGTCGTGCCGCCGGTCGGCATCCGGAACGTATCGGTTGAAATTTTCAACCGCTCGACCAGCCCTGACGGCGATCAAATTACCGCCGCCGAATACAGGTACAAATATGATGCCAATAACAACGGATTTGCGGATGAAGCCTGGCAGCCGGTAACGGGTACCCTGGCCAAGATCAATTTTTTACCCGCCAAAGTCGGCAAATATTTATTTTACGCCAAAGTAACGGAGCAGTACGGGAAATCGGACGACACCGCGAGCGAATCGGAATCGGTCTACACCCTGGATATTGTCAACAACGCGCCGGAAGTTTCTTTCAAGATCGAAGGGAATAACCCGCAGCCGAATTTGGACCCTTATACATCAGTTGCTCCGTCGGCCATGCTGGGCTGGCCCGTGTATGAAACAAACAGCTCGAAGTATGTCCTAAACAAAACAAACCTGTGGCGCGTCACGGGCGGCAAGCTGGTCAGCGGCGAAGGGCGAAACTTCGGGCCGCAGATGCAAAACTTTTATCGCTATAACCGAACAATCAACAATTACAACCGGGTATCGCTTGATTCGTTTCCGTTGGTGAACAACGGGTACGGCAATAACAGGCTCTCCCCGTGGAGATCGGCGACAAGCTATACGCTGTCCACGACCCTGGTGGACGAGGAGAAGAACCAGCCGCTCATTTATAGCTCCTCTTGGACGCAAAAGCCGCCGAAGTTCCGATCGAACAAGAAATTTTTATACCTGCAACCGCAGAGCTCCTATAATAGCGACACCGGTGCCTATCAGGATCGCATTGTCGCCATCGATCCGAAGAAGCTGTCACCGATCGTTTCGACTACGGTATGGTTTTCGACGACCTATTCGTACCGGAACGGAAGTCCGACTGCCTTTGTCATCAAGCAGCCCGACAGCACAACTTTCACTTACAATGGCACCAATCTAACAGGCTATAAACAGCGGATTTGGGATTGGGAGATGGTAGGAAAGACGATTTACGTATTATTTATCTGGAAAGGCTATTACAATAATCAGCAAGTGATGTTTGGCGAAATGGCCACCTATGATGCTTTAACGGGGGATAAATTGAAAAGCTCCTTCGATACGCCGGGTTTTGATGCGCAACAAATATTTCCGGGTGAAAATACCGGGGCTTTCGGATACGAGTTTAAATTTACAAAAGGGGAAAACCTGGTACTTGCCACAAATTATCAAAGCTACAGTACCGTGCAAAACATTACCAATAAAGTAGCAGAGATTACGCCCGAATTATCAATTGTCAGACGTGCAACATGGAATATGTTTGCGCCAACCGATCCCTTTGTCATCGGCCAGCCCGCCAACGGCAGGCAATATCGCCAGAGTGATGCATGGAACGTGGACGCAAACGGGGCCATTTATATTTACGAGGGCTGGCGCGTTAACTATGACAGCCGCTACAACTATAACAGCGTGATCACCAAATACAATCCGGATTTCAGCTTGGCTTGGCGCACGGCATTGCCCTATTCTCCAGCCAATAATGCACCTTCGTGGGATCACTCGAGTACCTTTGCGGGGAGTTGGTCGCATAACGAGCCTTATGTTTCAACCGCGTACGATTACGCAAACAATGAAATTATCGCCAAAATCTATTACGATAACTACCGTCCGGGATATATGTTCCCCGACACGCACGAGGAGTCGATCGTGATCGATGCCAACGGGGGATGGATAAAGGAACGGCTTGGGACCTTATGGGGGCAAAATCTCCAACTATATCACTATGGCAGTCATCTGTTCAGCGAGCCGCAGGGAACGCAATGGACGGCCAATTGGTACGGCCGGCGCAGTCTGTTCCCCAGCAGTACGGTAACAAGAGAGGGATACCGGACCAGCTTTTTAAAGGATGCCTCCTGCACTCAATATTCCCTGACCGAGGGATACAACCGGGTATTTGATGCCGGCGGGAACGGGATCGGATATATCGGCGCGCCTTCGGACCAGTGCAGGCAACAGTTCGGCGAGTATTTCAGTGACGGGGTTTACGTAACGATTAAGCAAGCGTACATGGGCTGGGGGAATACAAGCCCTGGTTATGCTTCGGTGGGTGTATCCGTTGGGCCTCCATCGACGGCTCCTGAGCTGGTAAGGTCGTTTACGAACGGGCAGTTCTATTCCAATATTACGTTGGAGGACGCGGAGGTTAAGTACAGTTTCAGCATGGACGACGTCGATTATGACACGGAGTGGCTCGGTTTTTCGTTCAGAATGTCAGATGCCCGCAATCGCTATTCGTTTGAAACGGACGGCAGCAATGTGGCGATTGCTAAATACGTCAACGGCGTTCGGACCGTGTTGGCGAGTGGAACGTATCCAATGCAGGACAAGAAGGATTACGGCATTCGACTCCGGTTCGTCGGCAACCAAATCGAGGTATGGTTGAACAATATCCCGATTTTAAGCGCGGCTGACAGCACGTATACGTCGGGAAGGTTCGGTTATTTTTCTGACAAGTCATTTGTCTCCTATGGACCATTCCAATATAAAGCCGTTTCGGCCGCCAATGTATGGTCTGCGCAATATGCCATATGGGATGGAAGCAGCGCGAGAGCCGATGTGCAATACAGCGATATTACGTTTACGGACCCGGAAGGCGATCCTCAGGCGGGGGCTTACCGGTGGACAATCCGGCATACGCCCAGGTTCATCGACAACCAGGGGTTGTCTGCGATAAACGGGCAGGTGTTCTCAACACCGCAGCTAACATTCGATAAAGTCGGCGACTATGCCGTCAAGCTGCAGGCTCAAGATGACCCGAATCCAAGTTACTTAATGCCGAGTATGGTGTTTGACGGTTACCGAAAGCCATCGAACGAATTTTCCAAGCTGATCACCGTGCACCGCAGACCGATTGCCGATAAGGATAATACCAAGGCCGCGGACGGGAAAATTTTGTGGACCGACCGCAGCCGCGATCCTGATCGATACGCAAGCGCGTGGAACTATTCGGCCGAAGCGACGGGGATCGATTATTTGGCTACCAAGGGGATAATGGAAAAACGTTTTTATTACGTTTCGCCGAGCGGTACCTATGTAGCCGAGAAGCTGATTACCCCAACGGAAGTCGGCACGTATGAAATCGGTATGGCTGTGAAAGACGAGTACGGGGCGTGGTCGACGTTCGATATCGACTACGTTGCCGTCACCGTTTTGCCTCGGCCGAATACAGCGCCGGTTCCGGGGTTCGCGGCGAGCCGCATGACTGCGTTCCGGGAAGATCCGATCACGATCGATTCCACGGCTTATGATGCGGAGGACGGCGCGAGAACCGGCTTGCCTCATACCTATTATATTCGGAACGTGACGAACGGCGGGATCGAGACGATTCAGAGTACATCGAGGACCGACTGGGTGAAAGCGTTCAGTTCTCTCGGCGTGATGAACATCCGCCAAGTCGTTGAAGACTCGGCCGGGGCCACCGCGCAGTACGAGCTTCAAGTGAATATCGTCAACCGAAAACCGGTGGTAAACGTGACCGTCCCGCCCAGCGCCGACCAGTCGGCTCCAACCAAACTGACAATGCTGAAACCTGCGTTCAACTGGTCGTATACCGATCAGGACAGGGATGCGCAGGTCCAGTACCAAGCCAGAATTTATCGGTATGGCGGAGCGCTTCAACTCGATTCCAATGTGATCAACGGTACTGTTGTGACATGGACCCCGGCTGCCGATCTTCCGGAAAAGACGAACCTGTATGTCATGGTGAGGGCGTTTGACGGCTATGAATGGAGTGACTGGAGCAGTCCGAAGTTTTTCTATATTGAAACCAACCGGCCGCCGATTCCCGAATTTGACTGGAACCCGAAGCCCGTCTGGGAAGGCGATACGATCCGTTTGATTAATCGATCGGCCGACCCGGACGGTGACGGTATGTCGTACAGCTGGTTAATTCGCCATCTGGAGTCGGGCTCGCAAACCACGTCGACGGCGCTTGAACCCTATCTTAGCGCGGCAACGAAGGGTACGTATCGCGTGACGCTTGACGTATGCGACAGCAAGGATTTGTGCAATACGGCACCGGTAACCTATGACATTAGGGTTCTCCCATTGAACATAACAGGAGAGATTTACCATATGCCGCCCTGGTTGGCCCGCCATCGGGAACAGGGGCATGAGACCGCGGTGGATCCGAAAGATTTTTATGCGGGAGAAACGTTGCGGCTGTTGGCTATTACGTCAAATGCTCCTGTCCGGGAAGTTCAAGCGGTGTTGGAAACCGCCGGTATTGACGGCAAGACGCTGAACACGACAATTGCGCTGCGCGCTGCCGACGTGCCCGATCGCTATACAGCCGACATGTACGACCCGCAGTGGAGCTCATTCGACAAAGGTCTGCCGAAAGGTATCCATTATGTTCGTTTTCGGGTTGCCTACATGAACGGCGTAACCAAAGAAACGGATGTACCCTTCCGCATTATCGGCAATATTATGAGTGCGGTCGGCGTTCAACGCCGGCAATAAAATTGCAGTCAAGGCTGGGCGAAACCGGCATCTAGAAAAATGTCGCCTTAGCCTTGACTTTGTTTGCGGCGGTATGATACATTAGTTTTCGCCGCTTCGAGGGAAGTGATGCAAGGGACGGATGCCGGTTCGGCTGGCAGAAACTCCCGAGAAAAAAAGCTTGCATCGAAGAGGGCGAACGTGATATATTATAAAGGTCGCCGCTGAGAGAATGGCGATGAAAGAAAGAAACGAATTTTGTTCCTTGAAAACTGAACAACGAGCGAAACTGCCCTGTCATTCCGCAAGGGA
>NZ_CAUPYC010000023.1:0-51466 GCF_963515335.1 uncultured Paenibacillus sp.
GGCTACGCCTAAACCAGAAATCTACCTAGGATTACCACGAAGTGCATAGGTCATGGGAAAATGAAAAAAAGCCAAATGCCAAGATAGGATAGCTCCAACTCTCAACATCCATTTTAAGTAATAACGACCATATATTTCGTATCGGCTTAAAGAGTAGACAATGGATCAATGGTGATGGTGGTCGATAATATGTGAAAAGTGAGGATATTTTCTTTATTTATCCAGTTCATCCACTCGAATTACACGGCTATGAATATTTCAGGACAAATTTATCACAAAAGCATACATGGTATGATGAATGCGCTTTCACTATACTCAACTGTGTGAACGGCACAATCCAAGAAAGGGCTCCATCATGCCCAGCTCGACGCGCTGCACATGGGAGAGCATGTTGTTAACCCCCCTTTTTATGTGGATACCGGGGATCGCGCCCGCGATATACTCGGCACGATCAACTCGCCCCATCTGCGCTTAGCGTTCGATCCCGCGAATTTCATACGTGCCCAAGTTCTTCCGATGACGGATGCATATCCTCTTGTAAAAGATTACATTTCTTATATTCATATGAAAGATGCGAGGGTTAATACAGGGGAAGTGGTTCCGCCCGGCGATGGAGACGGTGAAATAAGAAAGTTACTCGCTGCATTAAAAGAGAAAAATTATTCAGGGGTTATATCGATTGAACCGAAAGGCAGACCGGGTATAGCAGATCCGGATTTCTTCATAATCGCCGCAAAAGCTTTGAAGAGGCTGTTGAGGGAAGCGGGAATCAGCTGGAAATAACGCCAATGAAGCGAAAGGGGATGTCACAGTAGTGAGAATAAGGGTCGGTGATGTCGGGTGATCCCAACGGACTATTTAACACACTGGATTCCCCTGACTTCATTGGAAAATATGGCTGAGACCGAATATGATGTCCTCATCGCGGGAACCGGTATGGGAGGAGGAGCCGTTCTCTGGAGGTTATGCGAACAGTGGAAAAACAGCGGTAAACGAATCGGCGTCATTGAAAGGGGGGGGCCTATACTCCCTGCGCAGGCGCGCAATCTCCCCATGATGGACAATGAACGTTTAGACAGATTTTTTTATGATGTATCCAAACCTTTACCCGGATCTTTTCCGGCATATGCCGGAGGAAGACAGTTGTTTGCATTGGGAGGAAGAACTTTATTTTGGAATATGATCAGTCCCCGCATGAGTTTGTCCGAGATTGCCGGTTGGCCCGTTTCACTCGAGGAGATGGATGCTTATTATTATATCGCAGAAGAGGCTATGAACGTTACTCACAACTATACCCAGGGGTCTTCTTTGACAGAAATTTTGCTGGGTCGCCTGCACCGGATTGGTTTTCCGGAGGCAATGGCGGTTCCAATGGCGGTCGATCTTCAACCGAGGATCTATGCGGAACCGGATTCTGATGTTTTTTTCAGCTCCATGGGTTTCCTTGCTCAAGCTTTAAATCGTAGGCCTTTCGATTTGGCGGTTAGGGCCCGTGTCGTCCAAGTGCTGGTTGACAAAGGGAAAGTGACTGGTGTACAAGTCATGTCCCCGGACCGAAAAATTTATAATCTTAAAGCGAAAAACGTGGTTTTGTCGGCAAGTACATTCGAAACCCCCCGACTGCTTCTGCATTCAGGTATTCACGGAAGAGCGATCGGCCATTATCTTACAAACCATTCCTCAATCAGAGCCACCGGGAGAATAAGCCGCGCGGAGTTCCCTGAGGTATTGGGGACATTAGGAATTTTAATGCCGGGAACGGCGGAAAGGCACTACCAAATACAGCTAAGAGGACCTGACTCCTATGACTGGTACCAAACTTACCAAGAAAAACGGCTGATGGAGGAATTGGAGATTCTTTTCCTTGCTTACGGCAGGGTTGAATCCCGCTTTGAGAACATGATCACTCTGGATTCCAATAGAAAAGATGAGTACGGTGTGCCGGAGATCCGAGTCCATTTTTCCTATAGTGATACGGATCAAGCTGTTATACTTCAGGCAATGGCAGCTGTGAATCATCTATCCTCCGCTCTTGGAATCACTTTGATTCCAAGGGTTGGCCAATCGGCGATTTACCTGATGCCTCCAGGGGATTTGCACCATGATTCGGGAACGTGCCGCATGGGCGGCGATCCCGCCACTTCTGCAACCGACAGATATGGTCAAATTCATGGCGTATCCGGCCTTTACATCGCCGACAACAGCGTGTTGCCTTCTGTCGGCACGGCAAACGTGGCACTGACGACCGCTGCCCTCGCCATTCGAACGGCAGATTATATCATTCGTCAGGAGTGATCGGATATGGTTACATACGAAGTTTTCGCGGATCGGATTTTTCCGCCCGCCTCGCTTACGCAAATGCTTGGAATGGAATATGATGTGCTCATTGTCGGCAGCGGAGCGGGAGGGGGGGCGGTCCTATGGAGATTGTGCGACCGGTGGCGGAATAATGGCATGCGAATCGGCATGATTGAGGCCGGAAATCTTTTACTGCCCGCACATGCATGGAATCTTGCTATATTGTCCGGCGGACGAGCGGAGAAATTTGTCGCAAATCCGTTTGCAACAAGATACATTGGCAAGACGCTCCCCGAATTTTCCGGCGCAAAACAAATCTTTGCTCTAGGGGGGAGGACGATACAATGGGCGGCGGTTACTCCACGCATGCCACTGCACGTGCTTGCAAGATATCCCGTTCCTTTCAAAGAGATGGAGAAGTACTACAACATCGCTGAAGAGGTCATGAAAGTAACGAAGCCTTTTATCCACAATGGGGCTCTCACTGAAATCTTTCTTAATCTGCTACGGGCAAACGGTTTTCCTGAAGCGACCCATTTCCCGATGGCGGTCGACATGAAACCAACGAAATACGGAGAGGTTCATTCCAACGCATATTTCAGTTCCATCCATTTTCTCGCCGAAGCTATGAACATAAAGCCATTCGACTTGGCTGTAAACGCCCGCGCCGTACAGGTGCTCGCAGAACACGGGAAAGCGAATGGTGTAAAGGTGATGTCCCCGGACAAAACATCATATGTCCTCCGGGCAAAAAACGTTGTGCTGTCGGCAAGCACTTTTGAAACCCCGCGTCTGTTGCTTCACTCGGGTATCAGAGGTACCGCCATCGGCCGTTATTTAATCGATCATTCTGCAATAAGAGGTACTGCAATCGTCAAGCGGAAGGGTTTTCCAGAGGATTTAGGGCCGCTTGACATTTTGGTGCCGGAGACGGCGGATCGTCCGTATCAGCTGGAGATGTATAGAAGAGGGCGACCTTCAACTGAAGAGGTCGCGATCGGCATAAACGGTTACGGTCTGGTAGAACCACGGGCTGAAAACAGAATCATATTGGATCCGTACCGGATTGATGAATATGGCCTGCCGGTGATACAAGTAAATTACTCCTATACTCAACAAGATCTGAATGTGCTCCGGGAAATGACGTCGGCCATGAGAAAGGCTTTTTCGGCTATAGGAGCAATCTTGGTTTCAGTAGACGGTCAACCGGAAATCTTTCTACGCCCCCCGGGGGATGATAACCATGAAGCGGGAAGCTGCCGCATAGGTGATGATCCCGCCACCTCTGCTGCCGACAGGTATGGTCAAATTCACGGTGTGTCCGGCCTATATGTAGCCGATAACAGTGTCTTGCCTTCCCTCGGAACGAATCCGACACTTACAACCGTTGCTTTAGCGATTCGGACAGCAGATTATATCGTTAGCAAATCTCAATCATCTCGTTGATCTCATGCTTGCCGTCGAGCAGAACAAAGTGGCAGCAGAGCAAATGAAGGGCGTGTTTGACCGGGTTCTCCGAAACAAAGCGAGGGATGAATCATCAGTGGAAGCCAACATGCCTCACCGGCAAAAAAAGGGACGGCCGGGCTTGCGCCCCTGCCGCCGGTTCATCATTGAATCGCCGCATTGATGCGCCGCTGCGCGATTTTATTCAACCTTTCGATGTCCTGTTCTCCCCATGCGATCGTAACGTCCCCTGTAACGAACGTTTGACAGGCGAGCCGGAAGCCTTGATCGAGCTTTTCCTGGCCGAGCCGGTCCACTTCCTTCTTCATAATCCTGCTCAGGTTGCCGTTCCCGTCGACGATTCGCACCTTGCAGGTGCCGCAAAGTCCGCCTCCGCATTTGAAGGGGACGGAGCCTTCGTGACGAATGGACGTCCGCAACAGATTCGCGTCTTGTGGGACCTCGATGGATTTGCCAGAGGTCTGGAATGTAATGATCGGCATTCGGATTCCCTCCCTTGGGTATACGCCCAGTGTACCATATTATTTTGGTTTATGGTATACCAAACGCAATAGATTTGGTATGATGATAGACGAGATAGGTTTCGATTCACCGTTCATGCATCGAACCTGATCTCCACTTTCGGAAGGGGCAATGCCGCATGGCTTATAACAGCATCATTCTGCGTCTGGAATTGAATCACCGTCTGGTCAGTTTCGGCGATGTCGCATCGGCGGTCAGCAAAGCCGGCGGCGACATTACTTCGATCGACGTCATCCGGCCCGGCCCGGACATTTCCGTGCGCGACATTACGATTCATGTTGTCGATCACGAGGAGACGCATGTTGTCGATTGTTTGAAGCGGATGGACGGCATTACGGTCGTCAACGTGTCCGACCGCACGTTCTTGGCGCATCTGGGGGGCAAAATTTCAGTGCAGCCGAATATGCCGGTCCGCAACCGGGACGACTTGTCCAGGGTGTATACGCCCGGCGTGGCCCGTGTTTCCATGGCGATTCATGAAAGCGTCGACAAAGCTTACTCGCTGACGATCAAACGCAATACGGTGGCGGTGGTGACCGACGGAACGGCCGTGCTCGGACTCGGCGACATCGGTCCTTACGCGGCGGCTCCGGTCATGGAGGGCAAGGCGATGCTGTTCAAGCAGCTTGCCGGCGTCGACGCGTTCCCGGTGTGTCTGGACACGAAGGATACGGAGGAAATCATCCGCACGATCAAGGCGATCAGCCCGATCTTTGGCGGCATCAATCTGGAGGATATCAGCTCGCCGCGGTGCTTCGAGATCGAGTCCAGGCTGGTTGAGGAGCTGGATATTCCCGTTTTTCACGACGACCAGCACGGAACCGCGATTGTCGTGATCGCAGGGCTCCTGAACGCGTTGAAGGTGACCGGCAAAAAGGTCGGCGATGTCCGGGTCGTCGTGAACGGCATCGGCGCGGCGGGCGTGTCCATCTGCAAAATGCTGCTGGCGGCCGGTGTCCGGCGGCTTGTTCCCGTCGACCGGGAGGGCGCTATCGTCCGGGGCGGCGGCTATCCTTATCCGATGTGGAGATGGCTTGCCGAGCAGCCGCAGGTGGAGGATGCGCCCGGCGCCTTGCGGGATGTGATTGCCGGGGCGGATGTTTTTATCGGCGTTTCGCGAGGCGGCGTCCTGAGCGCGGAAGACGTGCGGCGCATGGCGCCGGAGCGGATCGTGTTCGCCATGGCCAATCCGCAGCCCGAGATCGCTCCGGAGGAAGCTCTTCCGCTTGTGCGTGTTCTCGCGACGGGAAGGAGCGACTATCCGAACCAGATCAACAATGTTCTTGTATTCCCGGGCCTGTTTCGGGGGGCGCTGGATTGCCGGGCCCGGGCGATCAACGAGCCGATGAAGCTGGCCGCGGCGCGCGCGATCGCATCCGTCGTGTCGGCGTCCGAGTTGAACGAGCAGTACATCATCCCGAGCATTTTCAACGAACACGTCGTGGCGAAGGTGCGCCATGCCGTCATCGAAGCGGCCATTCTGACCGGTGTCGCCAGGCGGACACCGCCCGAATTCCGGTGAGCCGGCCGCTGGTTCAAGCGATCGGCGGTTACATGTTTTTCGAACTGCGAGAACAGCTGGCGGACATTCTGCCCGCGACGGCTGTTCTTTTTACTTTGTGCTGAAGTGGCGCCTTGTTTGTCGATACGGATATAATAGACAAGAGCTCTTTCGTAATATGCATGGCCGAAGTTATGATTTTGGGGGGATCGTCTTGACCGCCGGAGAACTTTGCAGAGTGCTTATTGTAGATGATGAGATCTTGATCAGACAGGGAATCAAGCACTATCTGAATTGGGAGCGGGAAGGGTTCGAGATCGTCGGCGAAGCCTCGAACGGGCAGGAAGCGCTTGAGTCGATCGAAACTCTCCGCCCGCACATTATCATTACCGATATCGTAATGCCGATCATGGACGGTGAGCAATTGACAAGAACCGTCAAGGCCCGATACCCGGATATTGAAGTGATCGTCCTAAGCAGCTTCGGAGAATTCGATTATGTCAGGTCTACCTTTCAGAGCGGAGTGGCCGATTATATTTTAAAGCCCAAGTTGGAGGCGCAGGGACTGCTTGACACACTGAAGTCCGCCGCAGGCCGCATTCCGTCTCTGCAGTTTACGGAGCAAGCAAACGGTTCGGAGCCTTCGCTTTCGCAAATGATCGACAGATTGGTGAACGGCTTCGAGACCGTTTATGATACGGAAACGGTGACACAGACCTTTCCATACAAGCGTTTTTGCCTGCTTGCCGCGGATTTTGACAATCCGGCAGCAGAAGAGGGGACCGAATCGCATCGTCTAGAGGACAAGCTGGAAAGGTCCTTTCACGAGCGGGCGGGCCGCGTGGTGTGCCATGCGTTCCCGGCCGGCGGGCATTCGCTTGTCATTGTCCTGAACTTTGAGGAGGCAAATCCGGATAACTTGATCTCCGCTGCGAGAGACATCGCCGATTGCGCGCCGGAGGCCGCCTTCGCCCTGAGCGAGCCGTTCGGCGAGTTTTCGAAGCTGGGCGCGGTCTACAAAGAGAGCAGGAAGCTGCTGCTGCGGTATCGCTTCTACTTTCCCGACCGACGGCTCGTTATACCGCGTGAGCTTCCGATACCGGAGCCGAAATGCGAGAGCTTCAATCTGGAGAAATTCACGGCGGAAATCAAGAGGGAACGCTTCGAAGCGGCCTTCGGTTATCTGCAGGAGCATGTGGCGGTGTTGTCCGGATGTTATACGAATGATGCATTCACGTTCAAATCCTTTCTCAGCAACATCATCTTTAATGTAACCGTCCTGCTCGGCAACATGAATTATGACACCAAGGATTTGGATGACGCGAAATACGCCTACTTCAAAGCCATCGATCAAGCCCGGCATGCCCGACAAGCGGCGGGCCATCTGAACCGCTTTATCAAGGAAGCGGAACAATGCATCGCGTCCGGGAATAGCCAGACGGGAAACCCGAATATGAGAAAGCTCCTTGACTATATCGACCAGCATTATGCGGAGCCGCTGACCTTGACCGAGGTGGCGAAACATTTTCATTTTAACCCGTCTTATCTTTCCAGCTATTTTGCCGCGCACAACAAGGAAGGCTTCATTGAATATTTGAACAGTGTCAGGATTGCCAAAGCCTCGGAGCTGCTCGTCAAGGACAATGCCTACATCTCCGAAATCGGCGGCATGGTCGGTTATTCGGATCACAGTTATTTCTGCAAGGTGTTCAAAAAGATCACGGGTTTGTCGCCAAGCCAGTACCGACGCAAACAACTTTCGCGATAAGAAATGGGATGGATATGCGATTTTTCTCGGGCAGATTCAAGCAAAGCGGCCTTCTGGTGAAAATGTTCCTCGTCACGGTCGTAAGCATCATTGCGGTTACCGTTATTATCACCTGGACCACCATCCGCATGTCGGAACGCTTTTTTATCGAAACGTTCAGCATTACCAACTTCAAAGTGCTGACGCAGATCAAGGAAAGCTTCGAGTCCTATCATCAGTCCGTCGTGATCGCCTCGAACAATGTCGCGCAGAGCGGCACGATCAAGCGGATTTTATCGGAGGAGTACACCGACCCGGTTAAGCTGCTGCGGGCTTATTATAATCTTAGTCAACAAATGAAGCGCGTCAGCTCCAGTCTGGAAGCCTATGAGGCGGGAGTCTATGTGATGGGCATCAACGGCATCGGCTATTCCACGGACCGCACGTATTGGCCGATTAATGACGAGGAGCTGCGGAATCACCCGATTACCCGCGATACGCGGTTAAAGCCGACAAGGCTGTTCTACCAATATGATTACTCCGGGCAGGCAAAGGCGGTCGGCGCCGAACCGACGATTGTCGCCTCCAAAGCCCTGATGGAACGAATGACCGGAAAAAGCTACGGAACGATGTATTTCGCGATACCCGAAAGTGAATGGAAAAGCTTCTATGCCAACTACACCAGCCCGGGTAACGATATACTCGTCATGGACAGATCGGGCGTTATTGTGTCCAGCAACAGAACCGATTTAATCGGCGACAAAGCCACGGAACTGCTGGGCTATGCGGCAGAGATGGAACGGACATCCGCGGATTATCGCACCGCAAAGGTCATGGGCAAGGAACTTATCGTACTGTCCGAATATCTTGCGCCGTTCGATATGTATTTGGTTAATCTCATCGACAAGCAGACCGCAATCGGCCATTTCATCGACCGTAAAGCGATTGTCCTGATTGTTGCCGCGGTGGTCATGGCGGCGCTTCTGATCGTATTTCTGATTTCCCGGCGGCTGACCCGATCGTTATCGATGCTGGTCCGTCAAATCGGCAGCGCGTCCAAATTCGATTTCAGCCACTATGTGAAAGTCGGCGGCAGCTACGAGACGAGACAAATCGGGCACGCATTCAATGCGATGCTTGATGAGCTGCATGATTATGTGGAGAAGCTCGTACAGTCCCAGAAGCAAATCCGCAACGCGGAGCTTGAAGCGCTGCAGCAGCAGATCAACCCGCATTTTCTGTACAATACGCTTGCCTCGATCAAATTCCTGGTGCAGCAGGGGAGCAAGGAAGAAGCGGCTGCCACCATCAACGCGCTCATCTCGCTGCTTCAGAACGCAATCGGCCATGTGAGCGAGACGATCACGATCGGGCAGGAGCTTGTGAATTTGAGAAATTATGTCTTCATCAATCAGAAAAGATACGGAGACCGGATTAAGGTGAGCTATTTCGCAGCGCCGGACTGCCTGCAATACCACATTCCGCGACTGATTCTTCAGCCTTTTATAGAGAATTCCTTCTTTCATGCGTTCAACCGCAAGCCCGAGGGATCTATCCATGTAATGGTGTGGCGGGAAGGCGAATTGCTGATCTGCGAAGTCGTGGATAACGGCGACGGTATGGAGGTGACGGTTGACAGTGCGCTTCCCAATGTCAAAAACAAACGGCAGCTGTTCACAGGCATCGGGGTGCGCAATGTAAATGAGCGGATTAAGCTGATTTACGGCGAAGCTTATGGCGTGTCGATTTCAAGCGAACGGGGCGAAGGCACCAAGGTCCGGATCGTACTGCCGCTTGTTGCGGAATAAAAAATGTACATGTTTCTAAAAATAATACAAACACGCTCAATGAAAGCGTGTACAACATGTGATAATATCACAAATTCAGTAAAAGATCGTCCTAACGGCCGATACATTGCGGATGCTATCCTAGAAGTGTAAGCGGGACAGCGCTTACAATCTGCAAACTACTCAGATAAGGGGCGGAAGCAATGAAAAAAGTAATCGCTTTATTGTTGGTCAGCATCCTGATCCTCAGTGCATGTTCCTCAGGCTCGGACAATAGTGAAACCGCAAACAATGGCGCCGGCGGAGGACAGACGGCGGAAACGAATGAAATAACCGTATGGGCGTGGGACCCGGTTTTCAATATTAAAGCGCTGAACATCGCGCAAGAAGCCTACAACAAAGAGTTTCCCGATTTCAAATTGAATATCGTCGAGAACGCGCAAGCGGACATCGTTCAGAAGCTGAACACGGGCCTGAGCTCCGGCACAACGAAAGGACTTCCGAACATTGTGCTCATCGAAGACTACCGGGCACAAAGCTTCCTGCAGGCTTATCCGGATGCTTTCTATGAGCTGACCGGCACCTTCAAGCCGGAGGATTTCGCAGAGTACAAGATTGCGGCAACGAGCATGGACGGTAAAAACTACGGCGTTCCGTTCGATACCGGCGTAACCGGGTTGTATGTAAGAACGGATTATCTGCAGCAAGCCGGCTACACGGTGGACGATCTGAAAGGCATCGATTGGGATCAATATATCGAAATCGGCAAGAAGGTAAAAGAAGCCACCGGTAAAAACATGCTTTCCCTGGATCCTAACGATCTCGGCATCATCCGGACGATGATTCAATCCGCAGGCTCCTGGTACCTCAAAGAGGACGGCCTGACGCCTAACCTGGCCGGCAACGCAGAACTGAAGATCGCCTTCGAAACGTACAAGAAGCTGCTTGACGCAGGCATCGTTAACCCGGTATCCGACTGGAGCCAATTCTTGGCCGGCTTTAACGGCGATCAAGTTGCTTCCGTACCTACAGGGAACTGGATCACGCCGTCCATTAAGCAGGAAGCTTCCCAATCCGGAAAATGGGCGATGGTCGGCCAGCCTAAGCTGCCGGGCGCAGCAAACTCCGTTAACGCGTCCAATCTGGGCGGAAGCTCCTGGTATGTCCTGAACGTTCCAGGCAAAGAGAAGGCAGCCGACTTCCTGGCAAAGACCTTCGGCTCCAGCGTTGATGTATATGAGATGTTCATCAAGGAAATCGGGGCGATCGGAACATTCAAGCCGGCAGCCGGCAGCGACACTTATCAAGTTGCCGACGAATTCTTCTCAGGCCAGAAGATTATCGCCGAATTCGCGGCTATGACGGAGCAAATCCCGCAAGTCAACTACGGCCTGCACACGTATGCAATCGAAGACATCCTGATTGTGGAAATGCAGAACTACCTCGGCGGCAAGCCGATCGATCAGGTTCTCGCCGATGCGCAGGCACAGGCGGAAGCACAACTGAAGTAAAGCGCCAAGCCGACCGGATGCCTTGGGATCTCTCCTCCCAAGGCTCTTATTTTCAAGCCTACGTTAGGGGTGACTTGAAGTGATAGCAGCGAAATCAAACAGAAGCATCGGAGCAAAAACGGCCGTCCTGGGCTGGTCCTTCATTATATTGGCCGTCGCCATGATTGCGCTGTTTTATTTTTATCCGATGATTCAAGCGCTTATGATGTCTTTTCAGTCCGGTGCCGGCACGAACCTCAAATTCGTCGGCTTCGATAATTACATCCGGCTGTTCAAGGATCCGACATTCCTGGCTTCCGTGAGAAACACCGTTATTTATTTGCTTGTGCAGGTACCGATCATGATTGTGCTGGCGCTGTTCGTGTCGGTTTTGCTCAATGACCCGAAGCTGAAATGCAAAGGCTTATTCCGTACCGCCATATTCCTCCCTGCCGTTACCTCGCTCGTCGCGTATTCGGTTATTTTCAAATATCTATTCGGCCAGGCCGGTCTGATCAATCTGATGCTGCTCAAGCTTTCGATTATTTCCGCGCCGATCCAATGGCTCACGGATCCGTTCTGGGCGAAAATCACCATCATCATTGCGATCACTTGGCGCTGGACGGGCTACAACATGATTTTTTACCTTTCCGCGCTGCAGAACATTGACAATTCGATCTATGAAGCGGCCAGAATCGACGGCGCCAACGCTTTCCAGCAATTTTACAAGATTACCGTTCCGATTCTGAAGCCGATTATTCTGTTTACGTCCATCACATCGACGATCGGTACGCTCCAGCTGTTTGATGAAGTGATGAATATTACGAGAGGCGGACCGGGCAATGCGACGATGTCCATTTCCCAATACATTTACAATCTCTCATTCAAATACACGCCTGACTTCGGTTATGCCGCGACCGTTTCGTACGCGATCGTGATTATGATCGTCATCTTCTCCATCATTCAGTTCAGAGTGGCAGGTGACAGAAAATAATGCATAAAGTGAAACGCACGCTTACGTATATCGTTCTGACCATCGTCTCCCTGGCGTCGGTGTTTCCGTTCCTGTGGATGATCGTGAGCGCTACAAACAAATCGGTTGACGTGACCAAGGGCCAGCTGCTGCCGGGAAACAACCTGGGCGCAAACTTTACGAAATTGCTTGATACCGTCGAACTTGTGCCGGCATTGATAAACTCTGCCCAAATATCCGTTTCGACTACGATCCTCGCACTGCTGATCGGATCGCTCGCAGGCTACGGCTTTGAAATATTCAGAAGCCGGGCCAAGGATATCGTATTCAATATTCTGCTGCTGTCGATGATGATTCCGTTCGCCGCACTGATGGTGCCGTTGTTCCGGATGTTCGGTTCGATTTCGCAGACCATGCCTCTCATCGGCATCGATACCTTGTCGTCCGTGGTGCTGCCGTCGATGGTGTCGGCGTTTCTGATCTTTTTCTTCCGGCAGAGCACCCAAATGTTCCCGAAGGATATGCTGGAAGCGGGCCGCATCGACGGCTTGAGCGAGCTCGGCGTCTTCTTCCGCATTTATGTGCCGACCATGAAAACGACTTACGCGGCCGCCGCGATTATCACCTTCATGGCAAGCTGGAACAATTACCTGTGGCCGCTCGTCGTGCTGCAGTCGCCGGAGAATCAGACGATCCCCCTGCTCATCTCCAACCTCGGCGCGGGCTACACCCCGGATTATGGCGTTATTATGACGGCCATCGTGATCGCAACGCTGCCGACGGCGCTCATCTTCTTCATCATGCAGAAGCATTTCGTGGCCGGGATGATGGGATCGGTAAAATAATAAAACTTTATGCTGATATAAACAGGGAGCGTGACCATATTGACTACTCCAAGCCTTAAATGGCTCACAGATTTGAACGTGTTCGCGGTTAACCGTCTTCCGGCGCACTCAGACCACCGTTATTATGAAACGCTGGCGGAAGCGGAGGACGGCGGCTCCATGACCATGCGTCATAGCCTGGGCGGCAGCTGGAAGTTCAGCTATTCCGGCAATCCGGCGAACCGGCCGGAGCATTTTTACCGTATGGATTTCGATTGCGCGGGATGGGGAGACATCTCCGTTCCAGGACATATTCAACTGCAGGGCTACGGAACACCGCAGTATGTCAACACGATATATCCTTGGGAGGGACACAGTGACGTTCGTCCTCCTGACATCCCGACGGATCATAATCCGGTCGGCAGCTATGTGAAGACATTCCATGTACCGGTTCATATGAAGGACAAACCTGTGCATATTTCCTTTCAAGGTGTGGAATCGGCCTTCTATGTTTGGCTGAACGGCGAGTTCATCGGCTACAGCGAGGACAGCTTCACGCCGGCCGAGTTTGATCTTACCCCTTGCCTGGCGGAGGGCGAGAATAAACTGGCCGTTGAGGTGTATCAGCGCAGTACCGGCAGCTGGCTGGAAGATCAGGATTTCTGGCGATTCTCGGGGATATTCCGGGAAGTGTATCTGTTTACGGTGCCGGAAATCCACGTCTATGACATCCGTATCCGCACGGAATTGGATGAATCCTTCACGAAGGGGACGCTGTATGCGGCTCTGACATTCATGTCTCCGGAACCGCAGGGAGTGAAAATTGTCGCCGAGCTCTATGACGCGCAGGGCCGCCTGACGGCCTCGGCGGAAGGGGGAGCTTCGGCACACCAAGCGGAGCTGTCGCTTAAAGCGGACAGTCCGGCGCTTTGGAGCGCGGAGCAGCCGTACCTGCATACGTTGTATATCCAGGTGTACGACGCATCGGGGAGGCTGGTGGAGGTTGTGCCGCAGAAGGTGGGCTTCCGCCGGTTTGAAATGGCCGATAAGATTATGCGCCTTAACGGGCAGCGCATCGTGTTCAAGGGCGTGAACCGGCATGAATTCAATCCGCGCAGGGGCCGTGCGGTAACCAAGGAAGATATGCTGTGGGATATCGCGGCGATGAAGCGCAACAACATCAATGCGGTGCGCACCTCCCACTATCCGAACCAGACCTTATGGTACGAGCTATGCGACGAATACGGATTGTATGTGATCGACGAGATGAATCTTGAAACCCACGGCACGTGGCAGAAATTGGGCGCGGTCGACCCTTCCTGGAACGTGCCCGGCAACAAGCCGGAATGGCAGGACATCGTGCTTGACAGGGCGGTATCGATGTATGAGCGGGACAAGAACCATCCGTCCATTCTCATCTGGTCCTGCGGAAACGAGTCGTATGCCGGCGAAGTGATCCGGAACGTCGGCAACTACTTCCGATCGGTCGATTCGAGCCGTCTGGTCCATTACGAAGGCGTGTTCCATAACCGCGATTACAACGATACGAGCGACATGGAGAGCCGGATGTATGCGAAGCCTGCGGATATTGAGAAATATTTGACGGAGAATCCGGAAAAGCCTTATATCAGCTGCGAATATATGCACGCCATGGGCAATTCGCTCGGGGGCATGTACAAATATACGGATTTGGAACGGAAATATCCGATGTATCAGGGCGGCTTCATCTGGGATTACATTGATCAGGCGATCTACAAGAAGGACCGGTACGGCAGGGAATTCCTGGCTTACGGCGGCGACTTCGGGGACCGTCCGACGGACTACTATTTCTGCACGAACGGCATCGTATACGCCACTCGTGAGGAATCGCCGAAAATGCAGGAAGTGAAGTTCCTGTACCAGAACGTGAAGCTTATTCCGGACAGGAACGGCGTCTCGATTGCAAACGAGAACCTGTTCGTGGATACAAGCGGCTATACGCTGGAATATGTGCTGCTGCATGAAGGCAGGGAGCTGTTCCGCAAATCGGTTGAGGCGGTTGTCGCTCCGCAGACTGAAGAGCGGGTGGCGTTTGAATGGCCGACCGATGAAGAACTCATGGCCGGAGCGGGCGAATATGCCGTTCATGTCGCATTCAAGCTGAAGGAAAGCACGCTTTGGGCCGATGCGGGCTATGAGATTGCCTTCGGCGAGCATGTTTTCCGGGTCGAGGAGAAGGCTGATTCGGCGGATGTCGGGGCAGCCGTGCACGCACCATTGCGCGTTGTGCGCGGAGATGTGATTATCGGCGTACACGGCAACGATTTCACGGCGCTGTTCTCCAAGCAGGCCGCCTCGCTGGTATCGCTGAAATATGCCGGTCGCGAGATGATCGCGCTGCACCCGGCGCCGCTTTTCTGGCGCGCCACAACCGATAATGACAGGGGCTTCGGCCAAAGCTTTCATTCCGGTCTCTGGTACGCAGCAAGCTTGGCCCGGAAATGTGTCGGTATCGACGTTGCGGAAGCGGAAGGCGAGGGCAGTGTGACGGTGGCCTTTACTTATCAATTAGCGATCAGCGATAAGGTGGTTGTCCGGATCGCGTATACCGTCAATCCGGACGGCAGCGTTCGGGTGAAGTCCGATTACGAGGGTGCCGCGGGGCTCCCTCAACTGCCGATTTTCGCGGTTTCCTTCAAGGTTCCGGCGGATTATGACCAAATGGAATGGTACGCCATGGGACCCTTGGAAAATTACGCGGACCGGGTCAAAGGCGCGAGGCTCGGCATTTTCCGCAACCAGGTGTCCGATAATCTGTCCGGCTATGTTTACCCGCAGGAGTCGGGCAACCGCACCGGCGTGCGCCGGATAAACCTGACGAACCGCGAGGGCCGCGGCATCCGGATCGCCGCGTCCGCTGCCGCTCCGGTGGAATGCAACATCTCGCCGTACACGGCCTTCGAGCTCGAGCATGCCAATCACCATTTCGAGCTTCCGCGGGTGCATTATTCCGTTGTCACCGTTGCCTGCAGACAGATGGGGGTCGGCGGAGACGACAGCTGGGGAGCTCCGGTGCATGATGAATACCTGATTAAGGCCGACGAGGATATGAGCTTTGAGTTTACGATCGAAGGCATATAAGACAGGCGGATTGCAGCCGGAAAAGCGCATTGGAAAAAATGTAAACGGGAGGGGACAAGGGCTGGGGAATAAGCGAAAATAATTTTTCCTCCAGGTGCCCATATCGTTCATCGCATCGTACAGGCGATCGCGCCCCGCAATCAGCGGGGCGTTTCTTCGTTCCCGGATTGCCGGAACCGCAAGGGGCTCATGCCGGTCCAGCGCTTGAACTGTCTGCTGAAATGGGCCAACTGGGAATAGCCGAGACGGGACGCGATTTCCTTGAGCGTCAGCTCGGGCTGTCCGATCATCACCTTCGCTTCGTGCAGCTTGAGCTCCGATAAATATCTGCGCGGCGAGATGCCGTACACCTTGCGGAATACCTCCTGGCAGTACCCCGGACTGATACCGAGGGAGGAGGCGATATTTTCGATACGGAACGCGCTTTCCTGTGAATGCTCCTCATCCGGCAGATGCGGGTTGAAATTGGCCTTCATCGCTTCCGCAATCGCTTTGGCATATTGCACCGAGGTCGGCGGCAGCGTCTCGGCCGCCTCTCCCCTCGGAGAAACCATTTGCGCGAGTATGCCGAACAGCTCAAACAAGTGGGCCTGCATCCGAAAACGGTCCGCCGTCGAATACCCGCCCCGGCGCCGCAGCATGGCGATCCATTGATCCAGCACGCCCCTGAGCCTGCCGTTCTCCTCGGAGCCTTCCGGAAACACAACCCGGTCGTGCTTCATCATTTCCTGCCGGAAGGCCGGATCGTCCACGTTGAAATGCGCGCAAAAATAACGCATGCCGCCCTTTGACACACAGCGGTTGACGTGCTTGAACCCGGGCAGAATGAGCATCATATCGCCGGGCCGGAGCAGGTAGCGGTTTTCCTCCATCACCGTCTCCTGACAGCCTTCGAGAACCAGGACGATTTCGAAGCCGATATGGGATTCCTTCGGCACGCTCCAGTCCTGCGAAACCCGCTGCTCATGCGCACCGAAAAACTTGACGTTCCAATCGATCGCAGGCAGCCAATGGACATGACGGTAACGGTCGCCGGAGGGAGTTATATTCGACATGCCTTTTTCCACCTTTGATTTGGGTAAATTCCTCGTTGTTTGGACAATCGGCTCCTATTTGTTTTCAATTTATAATAAGGAGCGTGAGAAAGCAAGAAGAACATAACCGATGGAGGTTATTGGCATGGAACAGTCCGCCATTCAATGGATTTCGAGCACGGAGGCGAGCCGCTGGACGCCGCGGCAGGCTTCGGATGCCGTTGCAGCCGGCACCGCCAATCTGACGATGACGAGCGATACGTTTCAAACGGTTGAAGGGTTCGGCGGCTGCTTTAACGAATTGGGCTACGTCGCCTTGAGCCGTCTGTCCGCGGAGGATCGGGCAAACGTGCTTCATTCGCTTTTCCATCCCGAAGGCGACCATAAATTCAGCATTTGCCGGCTTCCGATCGGAGCCAGCGATTACGCGCTCGAATGGTACAGCCTGAACGAGACGGACGGCGACCTGGCGATGGAGCATTTCTCCATTGAGCGGGACCGCAAGTATCTGATTCCCTATATCAAGGAAGCGTTGAAGCTGAACCCGGAGCTCAAATTGTTCGCTTCTCCCTGGAGCCCGCCGGCCTGGATGAAATTCCCCAAGGCTTATAATTACGGCACGCTGCGCTGGGAGAAGGAAATTCTCGAGGCTTATGCGTTATACTTCGTGAAGTTCGTGCAAGCTTACCGGGAGGAAGGCATTGCGATTCATCAGATCCATGTCCAGAACGAGGTCGTCGCCGACCAGAAATTCCCTTCCTGCGTATGGACGGGCGAGCAGCTCCGCGATTTCATCCGCGATTATTTGGGGCCGGCCTTCGAGAAGCATGGGCTCGACACGGAAATCTGGCTCGGAACGATCAATGCGCCGGAGCCGTGGGATGAATGGATGAAGAAAAAGGATCAGGATTTCAACGCTTACGCGAATACCGTCCTGAGCGATCCGGAAGCCTACAAATATGTCAAAGGCGTCGGCTATCAATGGGCGGGAAAATACGGCATTCAGCGCACCGTCCTCAGCTACCCGGAGCTTCGCTACATGCAGACGGAGAATGAATGCGGAGATGGGGAGAACACGTGGTTTTACGCCAAATATGTGTTCAATCTGTACCAGCATTATTTCACGAACGGGGTAAACGCCTATATTTACTGGAACATGGCGCTTGAGCCGAAAGGGCGGAGCACCTGGGGCTGGGAGCAGAACTCGATGATCACGGTGGATCCTGCGGCCGGACAAGCCTTCAAGAATCCCGAATACTACGTGATGAAGCATTTCGCGCATTTTGTCGCTCCGGGCGACAAGCGTATCGGCCTTAAAGGTTCTTGGACCGGGAACTCGCTTGCTTTCGAGAAGCCGGACGGAACGCGAATCGTGGTGACGGCGAATCCTTACAAAGTAACGCGCACCCTCAGCTTGTCTGACGGAACGGGCGTGCGCACGTTTGAGCTTGAGCCGGAGTCTTTCAACACGATCGTATTGCGCTAACCGAATAGGTTCGACAAACAAGCGCCTTGCCATGCAAGGCGTTTGTTTACCTGCTTGCACCTTTCTGACAACGATCGGCTATACTTAAGCTACTTCAGACAAGAAAGGCGGTTGGCCCAATAGATGATGTTTGCGAAACTGTACCGCCGATTGACGGAGCCGTTCCGCCGAAGCATCCGCAATAAGCTGATCCTGACGATGGTCGTGCTGTCGGTGCTGCCCATTATAGCCGTCACCGCCTTGGCCGCGGAAAACAACCGCCGATCGATGGAGAATGAGGTCATCGACACGAACCTGTCCAACATGAAGTGGACCGGCATCTATTTGGGCGAGCAATTCGCCGGGCTGAACAATCTGATCTATACGCTTCTGATCAGCCCTAACTTAAGCGATTATATGGCCCTATCGGAAGAGGCGAGCCTCTCCAGCCGATTCGCCGCCCAGCGGAACATGATCGATACGATGACCTCCGTTTATTATTCGGGGAATAATAATGTGGTCGGGCTTCAGTTGTATTTAACGGAGCGGAACAAGCTGTTCACCATCAACGCCATGCAAAGCGATCTTGAAACGCCGGCGCAAGTGCCTTCCCTCTATGCGGACCTGTTCGCTCAGCAAAAGAACTTCATGATCCAAACGAAAAGCGGCGACCGGGAGAAGTTTCTGTTAATCCGCAGCTTTAACCGGTTCGAGAACCGGGAAGTGCTTGGCGGGATATCGCTGGAAGTGCGCTGGACCATGCTCGACCAGACGTTAAGCTTGCTCAATCCCTCCGAGGAGGACACGGTGCTCATTGCCAGGCCGGACGGGAGCATTCTGTATCAGCCGTACGGGGAAGCGCCGCCCGCTTCCATCATGGAAGCGGTAAACCGCTCCGGGAACGATCAGGGCCGCATCCGGACGCAGCATGAATATGTATTTTACACGACGATTGATCCGGTCGGGTTGAAGCTCATCAAGATTATTCCGACGAGCTTTATCAACCGCAGCGCGCAAGCGACCATGTACTACGGGGTGATCATCGGCGCAATCTCCGTTATGGTGGCGCTTCTAATTGCCGTAGCGCTGGCTTGGCGGACATCGAAGCCGATCGTTGCGCTGGCCAGATCCTTGCAAGGCTTGAGCATGATCAAGGAAACGGAGGCGCCGCACAGCGGACGAATCGACGAGATCGGGCTGCTGGAAACGCGGCTGAACGGCATGTCGCACCGCATCCGGGAGCACATCAAGACAGAATACAGCATGAGCCTGGAGAAAAAGACGGCGGAGCTCAAAGCGCTGCAGGCGCAGATCAATCCGCACTTTCTGCAAAACACGCTTCAGCTGATCGGCAGCATGCTGTTCGCCAAAAATCCGGCGGACAGCTATGAGATCGTCAAGTCGCTCAGCGATATGTTTCGTTATGTGATCCGGGAGCCCGAGGACCTGGCCACCGTCCGGTCTGAGGTCGACCACCTGAACAACTATATGCTGATCCAAAAGCAGCGGTTCTCAACAAGGCTGCGCTATAACATCGAAGTCGGGGAACGGACAAGCACGGCCCGGATTCCGAAGCTGACGCTGCAGCCGATCGTGGAAAATGCCTTCTTTCACGGTTTGGAGGCCAAACCCGGCGATTGGCAGCTTGAGGTTGCAATCGTGCGGGACGGAGAAAATGTCCGGATCAGCGTGCGCGATAACGGCATCGGCATGGACGCCGGGCGGCTTGCCGAACTGAGGAAGGGACTCGATGCCGAGATCGGCCAAGTGTGGACGCACGGCAACCGGATCGGCCTGCACAATGTGGCATCGCGCATTCGCATGCAGTTCGGACAAGCGTACGGCGTTACGGTCGACAGCGAACCCGGTAAAGGTACGCTCGTCACGTTCATTATTCCCGCCGCAACAGGGGGTGAGCTCGAAGCATGATAAAAGTCGTCATCGTCGATGATGAGAACTGGAACCGCGACATCATACGGACGTTCGGGCAATGGGAGCAATACGGGATGGAAATCGCCGGAGAGGCGGAAGACGGCCTCGAGGCTGTGCGCGTCATCGAGGAGGTATCGCCGCAAATCGTCATTACGGATATGCGCATGCCGGGAGCCGACGGCGTCAAGCTGCTCCGGATCCTGAACGACCGGTATCCCGACATTAGAATCGTCGTCGTGAGCGGGTACGAAGATTTCGATTATGCAAAACACGCGATTCGTTACCGGGCCGTCGATTATTTGCTCAAGCCGATCGATCCGAAGGAATTGAACGCCGTGCTGCTGAAGTGCAAAGCGGAGCTCGAGCTAGCGAACGAGGAGAAGCGTCTGCTTTTCATGGATTTTGAGCTGGCACAAACGCTCAAAGCGCTGAAGCAGCGGCTGCGCCATCATTTCAATGACTTGAACGCGGAAGGCGTACTGGGCGTTTTCGGCCAAATGACCGTCGATTTGGCTGCCGTCCAAGGGATGCGGCTGCAGCTGCTTGAGCGGGTCGTTCAAGAGATGATGCTTTTTTTGAAGGAGCTCACGGTCGATAATTCGCTTGATTTGGAAACGGCCGACGAACCGGTCAGCCAGGCCGCCCTGGCCTCGCCCAAGGAGGCGGTCGCTTTTTTGCTGCTTCATTACATGCAGGCCTTGGAGCAGCTTACCCAGCAGCGCAAGTACAAAAACAAATTGAATCTGGAAGAGGTTCGGCAATATATCGAGCGCAATTTCGACAAGCCGGTTACGCTGGAGCATCTGGCGAAAGTATTTTTCGTCAGCAAGGAATATTTAAGCAAGGTATTCAAGCAGCAATACGGCCGCAACGTCACGGACTTCCTGCTGCAAATTAGGATGGAAAAAGCCCGGGACTGGCTGCTGGATGAGCATTTGTCCATTAAAGCGGTTGCCGAAATGGCCGGCTACGAGGACGTTTCGTATTTTTACCGCGTATTCAGAAAGTATTTCGGCATTGCACCCGGTGAGATGAAAAAACAGGCGGATGAGGTTTAAAATCGTCCAATCGAAGCGGTTAATCCCGTCCAATTAATCGCTTTCATTTTGGAGCTATAATGAAAACGCAAACAACAACAGCCATCACCCGGGAGGTCTAAACGAATGAAGAAAGTATGGAAAGGCGTCATCGGTACGGTATTGGCCGCATCGTTGCTCGCAGGCTGCGGATCTAACGCAAACAATGGCGGGAATGCCGATACGGCGGCAGGCGGCAATGCCGGCAGCGTCGGAGAGGCCAAAAGCGTAACGTTGAAAGTGTTCATTGCACAGCCGCGTTTGAAAGAGCAGTACGACAAATTCATTGCCGACTTTGCGGCCAAGGAGAAGGCCGAGAAGAACATCGACGTCACCGTTCAACTCGAAATGCCGACCGCCGATACGGCAGCCCAAATTCTGAAAACGCGTCTCGCGGCCCAGGACGGACCCGATATCTTCGCGCTTCATGCGATCAACGAGATTCCGTCTTACTACAAGGCCGGGTATCTGGAGGACTTGTCCGATCAGCCTTTCGTCGGCAAACTGCTTGACAGCGTGAAGCCGTCGGTCACGACGACGGACGGTAAAGTGGTGGCCGTGCCGTTGGAGACGCTGTCCTGGGGTTACCTGTACAACAAGAAAATTTTTGCGGACAACGGGTTGACACCGCCGACAACGCTCAGCGAAATGAAGCAAGTTGTAGAGAAGCTGAAAGCGAATAATGTAACGCCTTTCCTTCTCTCTTATAAGGAATCCTGGATTCCCCAGTTGGTACTGCCGCTTGCTGTAGGCGCGCTGGTCAATACGGAAAACCCGGATTTCATTGAGCGCATGAACAATAATGAAGGCTCGTTCTCCGAAATGAAAGCGATGTTCGACATCTTTGACCTGATTAATGCCAACGGCACCGCCAGGGCGACCGAGGTAGGCGGCGACGACGGAGCGGCGGCGTTCGCGGCAGGCGACGCGGCCATGTGGCTGCAAGGCCCCTGGTATGCCGAGACAATTCTGAAATCGAATCCTGATTTGGACTTCGGCGTCGCGCCTCTGCCGATAAATGACAACCCGAAAGCGACGATGATCAATCTCAGCGCATCCACTTCGCTGGCTGTGTCCTCGGCAAGCAAGAACAAGGAAGTGGCGAAGGATTTTATCAATTACGTATTGGACGACCAGGCCTCGAACGCCTTCTTCCAATCGTTGAAATTCAATCCGATCGCCACGGTGCACACGTTCGAGAGCTACCCGTGGGTGAATGACGCCACCGCTTACGTCAAGGAAGGCAAATCGTATCAGGATCCCGCGATTCCGCAATCCGTCAAGGACGAGGTCGGCAAAGCGCTGCAGGCTTATTACGCAGGACAGCTTAAGCAGGGCGACGTATTGACGGCGCTGGATAAAGCATGGAGAGATTTCAACAAGGTCAACAAGTAAGGTGAGCGGTCCCGGAAGGAGGAAAGAGGAGACTCTTCTGGCCTCCTTCCTTTTTGTGCCCGGACACCTCGGAGAGGAGAGACACCATGCCGAACAAGAGCTATAAAAGATATTTATCGTTGTTTGCATTCGTTGCGCCCGCTTTTTTGCTGTACGCCGTCTTTTTGCTGATTCCGACGCTCGGCGGCATGTTTTACAGCTTTACGGATTGGAACGGCTTGAACCGGACTTATGATTTCATCGGCTTCGCCAATTTCGCCGAAGCGCTCGGCGAAGATCCGGATTTTGTGAATTCCCTTTGGTTTACGCTTAAATATGTCGTGTTCATCATTGTATTGCAAAATGTGATCGCTCTGCTGCTGGCGGTATTGATCGAACAGAGAACGAGAAGCAAAGGCTTTTTCCGCACGATCTTCTTCATGCCCAACATGATCAGTATTATTATCAGCGCCTTCATGTGGACGTTCATATTCTCTTCAGTACTGCCGCAAATCGCGGAGAAAACGATGCTGACCTTCCTGGATCAGGCCTGGATCGGCGATCCGAACGTATCCTTCTGGTCGATTATCATCGTGTCGCTCTGGAACGGCGTCGGCTATATGATGATCATTTACCTGGCCGCCTTGCAAGGGGTGCCGCAGTCACTGAAGGAAGCGGCGGTCATCGACGGCGCAAGCCCGTTCCAGACGTTCCGGAACGTGACGCTTCCGATGATCACGCATGCCGTCACGATCTGCCTGTTCCTTACGTTGAACGGCGCCTTTAAAGTGTTCGACGTTGTGTACGGCTTGACGGGCGGCGGTCCAGGCAGAAGCACGCAGGTCATTACCATGAATATTTTCGAGGAGGCATTCTCCAATAACTTCCGGTACGGATATGCAAGCGCCAAATCGGTCATCCTGTTCGTCATCATCCTGATTTTCACGTTGATCCAGGTCACCGTCATGAAGAAAAGAGAGGTGGAAGCATGAGGGCGAGAGCATTCACATCCGGACTTATTACAGCGATTCTTGCCGTCGGCGCCGCGTTTTCCTTTTTCCCGATCTATATGGTGCTGATCAATTCGTTCAAGACGCAAGGCCAAATGTTCGAATCGTTCCTGTCGCTGCCGACAAGCCTCAGCTTTGAGAACTACGCGGCGGCGTTCAAGCAAATCAATTTGCTGAACAGCGCGGTGAACTCCGTAACCGTGTCCGCGCTCGGCATCGCCGGCATCGTACTCTGCGCCGCGCTTGCCGGATACAAGCTGTCGCGCACGGAAGGCCGCGTGAGCGGCGTCATTTTTTTCCTGTTCATCGCGTCGATGCTGGTTCCGTTTCATTCCATTATGATTCCGCTTACCCGCATGGCCAAAACGCTGTCGGTACAGGGTACCACGTACGGACTGGCCGTCATCTATATCGGTCTGGGCGTGAATATGGCGATCTTCCTGTATCACGGGTTCGTCAAATCGATTCCGCGAGAGCTGGAGGAAGCGGCGTCGATCGACGGCTGCGGCGAGTTCCAGACGTTTTTCCGCATCATTTTCCCGCTATTGCTGCCGATTACGGTCACGATTGCCATTCTGAATTTCCTGTGGATCTGGAACGACTTTCTGCTGCCGCTGCTGATGCTGACGAATGCGGACCGGTACACCTTGATTCTGTCTACCAACATGCTGTTCGGCGAGTATAACAAGGAGTGGTCGCTCATTCTGGCCGCACTCGTTCTGACGGCAATTCCGGTCATCCTCATCTATGCGTTCTTCCAGAAGTTCATCATGCACGGCATTGCGGAAGGAGCGATCAAGGGCTGATGGATAAATTGTTGTACGGCGTCGCATATTACGATGAATATATGCCTTGCGACCGGCTGCAGGAAGACATCCGGATGATGAAGGAAGCCGGCATCAACACGGTCCGCATCGCGGAATCGACCTGGAGCACGCACGAGCCGCAGAACGGCGTGTTCGATTTCAGCTCCGTGGACCGGGTGCTGGATGCGATGCATGAAGCCGGCATCCACGTCATTGTGGGAACGCCGACGTATGCGATTCCGACGTGGATGGTGAAGGAGCATCCGGACGTGCTGGCCGTAACGGCCAAAGGGCCGGGACGCTACGGAGCGCGGCAGATTATGGACATTACGAACCCGGTGTACCTGTTCTACGCCGAACGGATCATCCGCAAGCTGATCGGCCGCGTGAAGGATCATCCGGCCGTGATCGGCTATCAGACGGACAACGAGACGAAGCATTACGACACGGCCGGGCCGAACGTGCAGCTGGGGTTCGTGAAGTACATGCGCGAGAAGTTCGGGACGCTCGATCGGATCAACAAGCTGTTCGGCCTCGATTACTGGAGCAACCGGATCAACAGCTGGGAGGACTTCCCGTCGGTCGTCGGCACGATCAACGGCAGTCTGGGCGCGGAGTTCGCCCGGTATCAGCGGAAGCTGGCGGCGGATTTCCTGTCGTGGCAGGCGGCGATCGTCAATGAATACAAGCGGCCGGACCAGTTCGTAACGCAGAACTTCGACTTCGAATGGCGCGGATATTCGTATGGCGTGCAGCCGTCGGTGGATCATTTTGCGGCATCCCAGCCGTTCGATATCGTGGGCGTCGACATTTATCATCCTTCGCAGGATGAATTGACGGGGATTGAAATCTCGTTCGGCGGCGACATGTCGCGTTCGCTGAAGCAGGGCCGCAATTACCTCGTTCTGGAGACGCAGGCGCAGGCATTCCCGCATTGGACGCCATATCCCGGGCAGTTGCGGCTGCTGGCTTTCAGCCATCTGGCATCGGGCGCCAACATGGTCGCATACTGGCACTGGCATTCGATCCACAACTCGTTCGAGACGTATTGGAAGGGGCTGCTGAGCCACGATTTTCTGCCCAATCCGGTGTACGACGAGGCGAAGACGATCGGCCGCGATTTCGGCAGGCTGGGCAAACAGCTGGTCAATTTGCGCAAGCGCAGCCGGGTTGCGGTCATGGTCAGCAACGAGGCGCTGTCGGCGATGGAATGGTTCAAGCTGCCGGACGGCAAAACGTACAACGACGTCGTCCGCTGGATGTACGACGAGCTGTACAAAATGAATGTGGAGTGCGACTTCATTCAGCCGTCCTGCGAACGGCTGGGCGACTATGCGGTGATCGTCGTTCCGGCGTTGTACGCGGTGCCGGACGAGGCGTTGGAGCGGCTGAACGCATTCGTGAAGGCCGGCGGCCATGTCGTTTACTCATTTAAAAGCGGGTTTGCGGACGAACATGTGAAGGTTCGCGCCACGCAGCAGCCGGGGATCATCCACGAGGCTTGCGGCGTGGGGTACAGCATGTTCGTCGAGCCGAAGAACGTCGGGTTGAAGGGCAACTCGCTGGCTTTGAATGAGGAAGCGGGGGCGGTCGGAACGTGGATGGAATTGCTGACGCCGACGACGGCGGAGGTGCTGGCCTATTACGATCATCCGCAATGGGGCGATTACGCGGCGGTTACGCGCAACCGGTTCGGGCAGGGCTCGGCGACCTATGTCGGCTGCATGACGAGCCCGAACGCGATCAGCCGCGTGCTGAAAAGCGCCGTTCAGGAGGCCGGGTTGTGGGGAGCCGACCAGGAGCTCGCCTTCCCGCTCATCGTGAAGACCGGGTTTAACGCGGAGGACAGGCGTATCCGTTATTACTTCAATTATTCAAGCGAGGCGGTTTCGTTCCGCTACGCGCACGGCGACGGCCGGGAGCTGCTGTCGGAGGTTCCGGTTGCGTCCGGCGAGCAGTTGGAGATCGAACCTTGGGGCGTCCGCATTATTATGGAATAACGGTTGTTCCCGTTTACGGCAGCAACAGCAGCAGAGTACGGCACAAAGGGTTGTCCGCGAAGTCGTGAATCTGTTTGGCAGGCAGCCCTTTGTTATTGTTCCGATGTTTGTGCACTCCTCCCAGCGCATTATGATTTGAATGAAGTTGAGGATGTAAAAATATGGACCTGATGGGTGGATTGGATGTTGGGCTGGTGATGGCTGACGGGAGGGTACGAGTTGTTCGATGGGTGCATAGCGAAAAGAGTGCGTTATTAGCGAATTGGTTGCGCTAATTTCCGGCCTTAACGCGGGAACAGCGTGGTTAATGAATCAAGTTCACTAAATAATGAACTCGATTCATTAATAGAGCACGGATTTCATTATGTAGTGACCCGAGGGGGAAACGGCCTTCAATTAAGCAACAAAGGTTGCTATTAGTGAAGTTATTTCGCTATACTCACCACTCGCCACCGCCTACCACCCGCCCCTACTGCTCATCAGCCACTATTCAACTCACGTCACATCGGCATGAGAGGCCAGACCTGTATCGCGGCAGTCCGCCTGTTTGGCCGGCGAGAGGCGGCAGATGCCGCGACATGCATGGTGGTCGGGGAAGAGGCGGCAGATGCCGCGACAGACACCTGCGGCCGGTTGACGGGAATGGAGACCTATTCCGGCTTGATCTCGCCGTGCAGCTCCTTCCGGGGGCGGCGAAGAGAACTGCGGCCTATCGGTCCGCCGTCAATGGTTTTTTGCGGCTGCGCTGTTTTGGCTGCGGAATTGCTTCGGCGTCATGCCGGTGTGCTTTTTGAACACCTTCGTAAAGTAGCTCTGATCGTTGAACTGCAGGCGCGCGCCGATGTCCGCCAAGGACATGTCCGTTAGCTCGAGCAGCTTCTTCGCTTCCTCGATCCGTTCCCGCTGAATATATTCGCTGACGGGGATTCCGACCTCTTTCTTGAACAGCTGCGACAGGTAGTTGGCGTTAAGGCCGGCAACCTCGGCAAGCTGCTTCAATGTGATGTCCTCGTATAGCCGGTTGAAAATGGTGTTCCGGCATAGCGCCACCGTCCCGGATTCTTCCCGTTCCTTGCTCTGCCGAACCCGGTCCGCGAAATCGGCAAACGCCTCGACGAGCGCGCGCTCCACCTGGCCGATGTCCTTGAGCTCCTCGATGTGCTGGATATGCAAATCGCTCAGCGTATAGGCGATTTCCCAGAGCAAGCCGCCGTCAATGGCCGCCCGTGTCGCGAGCGTGATCGCGGAGATGGCCAGATTTTTCCGGTTGCGGAGATGGCTCCGCTTGGAGAGGGTTCCGAATTTGTGGTTCGGGAACGCCGCGTGGGCTTTCAGCACCTCCTCCTTGTTGCCGCTGCGGATATGGTGCATCAGAAGCTTCTCTTCCGTCGGGTCGTGGTGCAGCAGGCTGTTCTCCCTCTGTCTCGCGAGGCTCATATCGACGTCGTCCGGGGGGACATGGGCGGCTTGCGTCACAAGGCTGTGGTGGCTGAGCAGCTCGGCCATGTGCAGCTTCTCGCCGTGAACCAGATAGTGGATCAGCATACCGGCGTGCAGCAGCTTGATCTGATCGATCACCGGGAGGCTCGCGTAGTGTCGGAGCCACTCTGAATGCTTGGTATGGGGCACATCGTTGTCGTTCAGCACACCCGCCGCCGTTTTCTCGGACAGCTCCGCAAAAAGCGAAGGGCCGATCACCAGGGCGGCTGCATCCTGCTGCCCGGCAGGGAGGCGCACGATGAGGAAGTTTTCCAGAAATGCGGATGTCCGGATGACGGGCACATTCGCCGGGGCGGAGGAGTCGATGAAGGCGGCGATTTCATCATGGCTGAACGGGCGAGCCCGTATACTGAAAGTCTCGCATATCAGCTTGCAAATATAGGCGGTATCATCCGGTGTCAGGTTGCGCATAACGCCTCCAGTTTCTCATATAAATACAATTCGTATAATAATATTACCATAAAATCAGTATCCGGCGGGTTAAGCTTAATGATAAGAAAACGCTTAACCAATCATAGGAGGGTTTGCGCGATGAAGGCAGATATTCGTGGCTTGATCGATCAAATGACGCTGGAGGAAAAAGCCGGTCTGTGCTCGGGTCTCGATTTCTGGCACACGAAGGGCATCGAAAGACTTGGCATTCCGTCGCTCATGGTGACGGACGGCCCGCACGGGCTGCGGAAGCAGAAAGAAAGCGCCGACCATCTTGGCCTGCATAACAGCGTGCCGGCCACCTGTTTTCCGTCCGCGGCGGGCATGGCCGCTTCCTGGAACCGCGAGCTGATCGGCCGCGTGGGGGAGGCGCTCGGCGAAGAGTGCCAGGCGGAGAACGTGGCCGTTCTGCTGGGGCCTGGAGCGAACATCAAGCGGTCGCCGCTGTGCGGCCGGAATTTCGAATATTTCTCCGAGGATCCTTATCTTTCGTCGGAAATGGCCGCGCATCATATCAAGGGCGTGCAAAGCCAGGGCGTAGGCACCTCGCTGAAGCATTTCGCCGCCAACAATCAGGAGCATCGCCGGATGTCCGTGGACGCCGTCATCGACGAGCGTACGCTGCGCGAAATTTATTTGGCGAGCTTCGAAGGCGCGGTCAAGCAGTCTCAGCCGTGGAGCGTCATGTGCTCGTATAACCGGGTCAACGGGGAATACGCGTCGGAGAATGCGTATCTCCTGACCGACATATTGCGGGACGAGTGGGGTTTTGAAGGCTTTGTCGTGTCCGACTGGGGTGCGGTGAACGAACGCGTGAACGCGCTGTGGGCCGGACTGGAGCTGGAAATGCCGTCGAGCGCCGGAATCGGCGATGCGAAGCTCGCCGCGGCGGTGAAGAGCGGCGAATTGCCGGAGGAAACGCTGAACCTTGCCGTGGAGCGGCTGCTGACGTTTATTTTCAAGACGACGGAAAACCGGAAGCCCGGTGCATCCTTCGATGCGGAAGCGCATCATGCGCTGGCGCGCGAGATGGCGCAGGAGAGCATGGTGCTGCTGAAGAACGAGGACGGCATTCTTCCGCTTCCCAAGCGGGGCAAGATCGCCGTGATCGGCGAGTTCGCGAAGAAGCCCCGTTATCAAGGCGGCGGCAGCTCGCACGTGAATCCGACGAAGCTTGACGATGCGCTGGAAGAAATGAAGGCGGTCGCGGGTGAGTCGGTCGAGTTCATGTATGCGCAGGGCTATAAGCTGGAAAGCGACCACATCGACGATGCGCTGGTTGCGGTGGCGAAGGAGGCGGCGGTGAACGCCGATGCGGCCGTTCTGTTCGTCGGGCTGCCGGACCGCTACGAATCGGAAGGCTACGACCGCACCCACATGGCGATTCCGGACAACCACCGGGCGCTGATCGAAGCGGTCTCCGAGGTGCAGCCGAACCTGGTCGTCGTACTCAGCAACGGGTCGCCGGTGGAAATGCCGTGGATCGGCAAGGTGAAGGCCGTGCTGGAAAGCTACCTTGGCGGCCAGGCGTTCGGCGGGGCCGTGGCGGCGCTGCTGTTCGGCGACGCGAACCCGAGCGGCAAGCTGGCGGAGACGTTCCCGGTCAAGCTTAGCGACAATCCGTCGTTCCTGAATTTCCCGGGCGAGGGCGATCGCGTGGAATACAAGGAAGGCCTGTTCGTCGGGTACCGCTACTATGACATGAAGGAAGTGGAGCCGTTATTCCCTTTCGGCCATGGCCTCGGCTACACCACGTTCGAATACAGTGATCTGAAGGCGGACAAGCAGAGCCTTAAGGATAACGAGAAGCTGCAAGTCAGCGTAACGGTGGCCAATACGGGTGACCGGGCCGGCAAAGAGATCGTGCAACTATACGTACGGGACGTGGAGAGCAGCGTCATCCGTCCGCGGAAGGAGCTGAAAGGGTTCGCGAAGGTCGAGCTTCAGCCGGGAGAGCGGAAGACCGTAACCTTCGAGCTGGACAAAAGAGCATTCGCTTACTACAATGTCGACCGCAAGGATTGGCATGTGGAGACCGGAACGTTCGAGCTTCTGGTCGGCAAATCGTCGCGGGACATCGTGCTGTCGGCTTCGGTTGAAGTCGAGTCGGGCCAGCCGCTTGCCGTCGTGTTCGACCGCAATACGAACATCGGCGATCTGATGGCGCACCCGCAGACCGCCGGGAAAGCCAAAGCCTTCATTACGAATTTCGGTTTGGAGGAAGCGCTCGGCGACAATCCCGAGATGTTCCTGGCGATGATGCGCTATATGCCGCTTCGGGCGATGATCGGCTTCGGGCAAGGCAAGTACACGGAAGAGATGCTGGCCCGGGAGCTGGCGGAACTGAACGGGCTCTTGGCAGTGAAGAGCTGAGATGGAGGCATCTCTTTCCGAAGCGCAAGCCAAGCGTACGGCCAGAAACCGCCGGCTCCAGCTGGTGCTGGTGCTTGGCTCTCTGACGGCACTGGCGCCGCTGTCGATCGATATGTATTTGCCCGCGCTGCCGATGCTGGCCGGCGATTTTCAGACAGACTCCGCTACTGCGCAGCTAAGCTTGACGGCTTTTTTCCTCGGGCTCGCCTGCGGTCAGCTGATTGCGGGACCGGTCAGCGACGCGGCAGGCCGCCGGAAGCCGCTGCTCATCGGCATGTCGAGCTACGTCGCTGCTTCCCTGCTCTCCGCGGCGGCGCCGTCGATCGAGGTTTTCGTCATGCTGCGCCTTATCCAGGGCTTTGCCGGGGCCTTCGGCATCGTGATCGCACGCGCGATCGTGCGCGATCATTATTCCGGAACCGAGCTGACCAGGTTCTTCGCCATGCTGTCGATGGTCGGCGGATCCGCCCCGGTGCTGGCCCCGATCGCGGGCGGATTATTACTGGCCGTCATTGCCTGGCCGGGCATTTTTCTGGTGCTGGCAGCCCTCGGCTCCTGCATGCTGCTCGCGGCTTTCTACGCGGTGCCGGAAAGCCTCGCCGACGACAACCGCGTCAAGGGAGGATTGGGCAAGTCGCTGTCCGTCATGCGGCGCCTCCTCGCTGACCGTGAATTTATGGGGTATGTGCTGGCATTGGGATTGGTTTCGGCCGGGCTGTTCGCCTACATCGCAGGCTCTCCCTTTATTCTGCAGGAGATTTACGGCGTATCGCCGCAGGTGTTCAGCTTATTGTTCGCCGCCAACGGCGTGGGCTTTATCGTCGGGAGCCAGCTTGCGGCGCGGATCGCCTTGCGATTCGGGGAGAGAAGAGTGCTTGCATTCGGACTCTATCTCTCGGCGGTCAACGGTTTGATTCTGCTGCTCATTCTGATTGCCGGAGCCGGCCTGGCCTACGTTCTGCCTCCGTTGTTCATCATCGTCGCGTGTATAGGCATCGTCAGCACAACCGGCTCCTCGCTGGCCCTGCAGAATCATCAGAAATCTGCCGGCACCGCGGCAGCCTTGATGGGCCTGTCCTCGATGCTGCTCGGCGCCGTTGTTTCACCGCTGGTCGGCCTCGGCGGCAGCCTGACGGCTCTGCCGATGGGTCTGGTGATCACCGTGTGCAATATGTGTGCCGTGGGCTGTTACTTGGGCTTGGTTCGTCGCCGTCGGACATAAACGGGCGATCCGGCTTGAAAACCAATCAACCGTATTCAATCAAGAAGTTGGAGGCGCTGCCCGGCCGGGCACGCTTCTTTTTTGTCGTTTGGAAAAATCAGGGGTTTACCCGCATACTCTTAAGGGTAAATGGTTTTAAACATGGTTAAAAGGGCTGGGTAGGAGAGGGTGAGGCTGCCGGTTATGATCACATTCCGCCAAGTGAACAAGCATTTCGGCAACAATCATGTGCTTCGCGACATCAACTTACATATCGGGCAGGGAGAGGTCGTCGTCGTGATCGGCCCTTCCGGCTCGGGGAAAAGCACGCTTATCCGCTGCATTAACCGCATGGAAACGATAGACCGCGGCGAGCTGACGGTGAACGGCGTCAACGTGAATGACCGGGATACGGACATCAACAAGCTTCGCAAAAATATCGGCATGGTATTTCAGCATTTCAACCTCTACCCGCATATGAAGGTGATCGACAACATCACGCTGGCCCCCATTAAAGTGAATGGCGTTTCGTCGAAGGAAGCGAGGGAAACGGCTCTTTTTTACCTGGAGAAGGTGGGCATTCCCGAGAAAGCGGACGCTTACCCGTCCCAGCTGTCGGGGGGCCAGCAGCAGCGCGTCGCCATCGCGCGCGGTCTCGCGATGAAGCCGGACATTATGCTTTTCGACGAGCCGACCTCCGCGCTGGACCCGGAAATGATCGGCGAGGTGCTGGACGTCATGAAGACGCTCGCCCGCGAAGGCATGACGATGGTCGTGGTCACGCACGAAATGGGGTTCGCCCGCGAGGTGGCGGACCGCGTCGTGTTCATGGACCAGGGAGCGATCGTGGAGGAGAACGAGCCCGGGGCTTTTTTCTCGAATCCGCGGGAGGAGCGGGCAAAGCTGTTTTTAAGCAGGCTGCTGCATCACTGAATGAACCACGAAAGCAGCGCCTGGATAAATAAATCGCTTGACCGGAGAGGAGAAGATTCATGAAACGAGTTGCAAAGAAGCCGTTCGTCGGAATACTGCTGGTCTGTTTGCTGCTTGTGCTGTCCGCCTGCGGCGGAGGAAACGCGTCCGGCGGCAATGAAGAAGGCAATGGGGCCAACGGTGCCGACGCGAATGCGGACGCAAACGCCGGCGCAGGAGGCAACGATGCGGGTGCGGCCGGAGAGGCGGACAGCGGCATCCTCGCCGAAATCAAGGAGCGCGGCAAGCTGGTCGCCGGCGTCAAATACGATACGAAGCTGTTCGGCCTGAAGGATCCGGGAACCGGCGAAGTAGAGGGCTTCGACGTCGACATGGCCAAGGCGATCGCCAAAAAGCTGCTCGGCGACGAAACGAAGCTGGAGCTGAAGGAGGTCACCTCCAAGACGCGGATGCCGATGCTGAACAACGGGGAGATCGATCTCATCATCGCCACGATGACGATCACCGAGGAGCGCAAGAAAGAGGTCGACTTCTCGGACGTTTATTTCAAGGCCGGACAGTCGCTGCTCGTGAAGAAAGGCAGTCCGATCCGCAGCATCGACGGCGTAACGGCCGACACGAAGGTGCTCGGCGTCAAGGGCGCGACCTCGATCAAGAATATCGAGGACAGAGTGGAAGGATTGCGGGTTCAGCAATACGAGAACTATCAGGAAGCTTTTACCGCGCTGCGCGCGGGCCAAGGGGAAGTGCTGACGACGGATAACGCGATCCTGTTCGGCATGGCGCAGCAGGATCCGAATTACGAGGTCGTCGGCGGCACGTTCACGGACGAACCGTACGGCATCGCCGTCAAGAAGGGCGAGACGGGGCTGGTCGAGGCGGTTAACGAGCTCCTGAAGGAGATGAAGGACAGCGGCGAGTACGCGAAGCTGTATGAGAAGTGGATGGGCGAGACGCCGCCGGCAGAGTAATGACGGAGAAAGGAAAACGTCCCTTTCCGAATGGCGGAAAGGGCGTTTTTTGTAGAGGGAGGAGTGAAGGCGGATGATCGATTTTGCCCTGCTGTTCGATTACTCGGATGAATATATGGAAGGCTTGCGCAACACGCTCTACGCCAGTCTGATCGCTTTGGCCGGCAGCTTCATGCTCGGCACCGTGGTGGCGGTGATGCGGATGACCCCGGTGAGGGCGCTGAGGTGGCTCGGCACGGCATACGTGGAGTTTTTTCGCAATATTCCGCTGCTGCTCGTTGTGTATATCTTTTTTCTGGGCTTGCCGGCGTTGGGCATTATATGGAGCGGCTTCGTATCGGGCACGATCGGCCTGACGGTATATACGTCCGCTTACATAGCGGAAGCGATCAGGGCAGGCATCATGGCCGTACCCAAAGGACAGAGCGAGGCGGCGCGCTCGTCCGGTCTCAGCTATGTTCAGACGATGCGGCACGTCGTGCTGCCGCAGGCGATCAAGATCGTCGTGCCGCCGATCAGCAACCAGTTCCTGAATCTCGTCAAAAACTCGTCGATCCTCGGCGTCGTCTCCGGCTTCGATCTGATGTTTTACGCCGATATCGTCAATTCGGAAACGTATCAGACGGTCAACGCTCTGTTTATGGCGGGGTTGCTCTACCTTCTGCTCACTTTCCCGCTAAGCTACGCGACGCGGCTGCTGGAGAAGCGGCTGGCGCGCACCGGATAAGGAGGAGGGACGGGGATGGATTTCATCGGCGCTTATTCGCCCGACAATTTGTCGTTTCTGATGGAAGGGCTGGGCATGACGCTCAGGCTGGCGGGGCTTGCGATCGCCCTGAGCTTTATTCTGGGCTGCATCATCGGCGCGATCCGTTATGCGCGCGTGCCGGCGCTTTCTCAGGCACTCGGCGCGATTGTGCAAACGATCCGGAATTTGCCGCTGCTGCTCCTCATTTTTTTCGCCCGATTCGGCTTGCCGGAGCTCGGCATGGAAATCACGCCGTTCTGGTCGGCGATTGTGGCGCTTACCGTTTTCGAGGCGGCCATGATATCCGAGCTCGTGCGAAGCGGTCTTCATTCGGTCGAAAAAGGTTTGGTGGAAGCCGCGCGCGCTTCCGGGTTGACTTACATGCAGACGCTGCGGCATATCGTGCTGCCGATCGGACTGCGCCGCATGGTGCCGCCGATCGTCAGCCAATTCATATCGCTGCTCAAGGATACTTCGCTCGTCGTCATCGTAAGCCTTGCGGAGCTTATGCATAACGCGAAAATCATAATGGCCGATTTCGATTTCGTTTTTCCAATCCTGCTTCTGGTCGCGGCCATCTATTTCCTGATCAACTATACGCTGTCGCAGGCGGCGAGGCGGCTGGAAACCCCGCAGCATTAACGCCGCCGCCATGCGGCGCCGCAGCGCGCCGGTAATGGCATGTTTTTCGCCGGAACCCGGTTAGATCAAGTGCATTTTATGCACCTTGTCTCGAGGTATCGCCGGTTCCGGGGACATGAGGTGCAGAAGCTGCACTTCAATTGTGCCGATTTCCTTTGTTGCGCCCTTTTTGTGGAGTCCAGGTGCATGTTTTGCACTTGGATTCCACGAAAAGGGCTTTTCGTGCATAACAAGGTGTATGTTCTGCACGTCATGACGAAGGAGACAGTGATTCGGGAAATGTCAGAGTTAAAATCTGTCTCCTTCCAGGGCACAATGCAGGTAGGTGCTGATTCATCACAGGAGAGCTTGAAAGGGTGGGTAAGCAGTTGAACACGTCGAATCGATACAAGGAATATGCGAGAGAGGAACAAATCATCGTTGTCGGTGCCGGGATTGCCGGCCTTGGCGCCGCCAGACTTCTTGTCGATGCAGGTCGTCGGGTTACCGTTCTGGAGGCGAGGGCGCGGATCGGAGGGAGGATTCGGACGGATAGATCTCTCGATGGTTTGCCGCTGGATACGGGCGCATCCTGGATTCACGGCATAATCGATAACCCGATTTATGCATTGGCCGAGGCTCTGAAGATCGAGACGAAAGCAACGGACTATGATTCGATCGTCTTATTCGATTCCCGCGGGCAGATCATGTCCGAGCCTGAAGTTAAACATGTGAATGCTTTACTTGATAAAGTAATGCAAGGCGCTAAGAATCTCTCCATTGCAGCAGATGAGGGCAAGTCGCTCGCGGCACGGCTGCATCACGCCAGAAAAGAGACAGGCATTGAGGGGCACGATGAACGCATCAAGCTGAATTACGCCGTCCGTGCCCGAATCGAGCAAGAGTATGCCGCGGATGTCGAACAATTGTCGGGGCAATGGTGGGAACGTAACGGCAAATGTAAAGGAAAGGATGTTCTTTTCCCGGGAGGCTACGATCAAATTGTCCGATATCTGGCCGAGGGATTGGATATCCGATTACAAGAGCCGGTGACCGGCATCTCGTATACGGAGGAGGGCGTCAATGTCATTGCGCGAACCTCTTCCTTTGAGGCCGGTCGCGCATTGGTAACCGTTCCGTTAGGCGTGCTCAAGCAGGAACAAATCGGGTTCGCGCCTCCGCTGCCGGAAAAGAAGCGTACGGCGATCCGGCGATTGGGAATGGGTGTTTTGAATAAACTGTACCTCAAATTTCCGAATGTATTCTGGCCGATGGATAGCGACTTGTTCGGCTATGCCGGCCGCACGAGTGGAAGCTGGACAGAAATCTTTAACATGTGCAAGTACTGCGGGGCACCCGTGCTGCTTGCCTTCATCGCCGGAAAAGAAGCCGCCGAAATGGAACGGCTCCCGGACGAAGCGATTGTCCAATCCGCGATGAAGGTATTAAGGGACATGTTCGGAGCCTCGATTCCGGAGCCTGAGAGCCGGCTCGTCACCCGATGGAAGCAAGACCCGTATGCCTTCGGTTCCTATTCCTATATGGCAACCGAAGCAAATCCGCAAGATTATGACCGGCTTGCGGAGCCGGTCGGATCGCGTTTGTTTTTTGCAGGGGAAGCCACTTGCCGGGATCATGCGGCAACCGTACACGGCGCATACTTGTCGGGCATTCGCGCAGCCAAGCAGATCATGCAAGGTTGGAATTAATCGCTACCCGCAACACAAGCTCGGGCGACTCCCCGTCCAGTTCATTATGGCGCCTGACCAGACCGGTCCGATTAAGCGGGATAAACGCCGGAATCCACGAGGCTCCGTCCGTCGGCGGTCTGCCGGTAGCTGTCCAGCAGCCCGTCGAATACCGAATCCCAGGAACGGGTGAGGGCCGTTCTGCGCGCCTCGGCTCCGGCTTCGGCCAGACGTTCCGGTCTCTCCGCCAGCGTGCCGATGCCCCGGATGAACGAGGCCGGATCGCGCGGAGCGCATAATGCTCCGGTGAGCCCGTGGACGACGGTTTCCTTCACGCCGCCCGCATCGGCGCCGACGACCGGCAAGCCCGAAGCCATCGCTTCGAGCGCGACGTTCCCGAACGTCTCGGTGCCGGACGGAAACACGAACAGATCGGCTGAGGCATAGAGCTGCGCAAGCTCTTCGCCTTCCTTATAGCCGGTAAACGTCACATTGTCCGGCGCCTGCTCCCGCAGCTCCGGCAGCAGCGGGCCGTCCCCGACAATGAGCCAATGGACACGGGAGCTTACAGAATCGGGCAAAGCCTTCATGATCGCGGACAGCGTATCGATATCTTTTTCCGGAGCAATCCGGCCTACATACAACAGAATGAGCGGCGCTGCAATTCCGTACCGTTCGCGAATCTCGGAGCTGCGTTTGTCGGGTGTGAACAGCCGGCAATCCACGCCCCGCGACCACAGCCGCACGTTGCGGAAGCCTTGCCGGTTGAGCGTACCGATCGTTTCGTTGGACGGTGCGAAAGTGAGGCCGCATGACCGGTGAAACCACCGCATGTAGGTCCAATATAAAGGGATCGCCATTCCCATGCGGTAGTATTCCAGGTATCGGTCAAAGTGAGTGTGGTAGGAAGCGACGTGCGGGATGCGGTTTTTGCGGGCATAGCGGAGGCCGCAGAGGCCGATGTTGAACGGGGTGGCCATATGGAGCAAGTCGGGTTTGAAGCGGTCAAGCTCTGCGCGAAGGGCCGTTACATTCGGAAGCGCAAGCCGGCATTCGGGGTACAGAAAGAACGGAATGCTGGCAATGGGACGGACCGGATCCACATAGAAATCGTCGTCCGCGCTTTTCGGCGTAAAGATGAGATGCTCCACGCCCCGTCGCTGCAGGTGACCGGTCAGACGCTCCAGCGTGCGGGCGACGCCGTTCATTTGCGGAATGAACGTGTCGGTAAACAATGCGAGCCGCATTGAAATCCCTCCCGGAATGCTGTTTGCGGATAGAATACCACCCGATTGTTCGATGAACGTTAATGGCATGTTGAGGGAATGTGGAAAATCCGAAAAAAGCCAACTATCGTGTGAGAACTACATGAAGATTTGATATAATGAAACAAAGGACGGTGATCGGCGTGGACTTCATTACAAAAGAGCAGTTTGATAAAAGTTTGGGCAACAAAACCAAAATTGAACTGGATGATTTGATACATCTCATCGAAGAACAATTTGGATATAACGTTTCTGTTTCTAAAAAGTTTACGGAAGAAGAAAAGAAAAAAATGACAAAAGTCATATTCACGAATGAGGATGTTTTGAGACAATTGGCCGAATCAGACCTTGAACCTGAGGAACACGACATTGAAACTTTTGAAGCTTACACCCGCTATATGAATGAGGTTCGTAATGGGAAATAAGCCGGACCCCTATCGTGTTCTATGGACACGACCGGCCCTCAAGTCGCTGGCTAAGCTTTTTAATATAGATCATGATTATGTATTTAAGCGATCACAATTCGTTTTAAGTCGAGAACCGAATGAACAAGCGGACGGAGTCTCGGATTATCCCAGGTATTTTGGGGAATTGAGCCTGGTGAAGAATAAAAATAAAATTTTCTGGCTCCTGGTTCATACCGGGAGCCTTTGCAGCTCATAGGGCAAGTAAAAGGGCTGGTATGGCATTCCAGACAGGTACTTGAATATTTGAAATGCCTACATTCTATATTTCTTAATAAAAAATTTATAATGGGTTGATTTCGATATGACTATTCCTGTGTACAGTTTGTATATGCGGCCGGATAGGCTGGGTCACAGTGCAGACAGAGAGGGAGATGTTACCGTTGAACCGACGACCCAAAATACTGATTTTGTACGCGATGTTTGGAGACGGCCATTATCAGGTATCTCAGGCGCTCAAACAGCAATTCCTTGAACAAGGGATCGAGGATGTGAAAATGATCGACCTTTTTGCGGAATCGCATCCTCGCTTTAACGGGCTGTTCCGGTTTCTTTATGACAAAAGCGCCGCCTGGTTCCCGAATATCTACGGGTGGATCTACCATATTACAAACGAAATGAGCCCGGATCGTCTGTTCGGCAGGTGGCTTCACTCCTTTGGGGCGGGCCGGTTAAAAAAAATGCTCGATCAAGAGCAGCCGGATGCCGTTATTCATACTTTTCCGTTCCTGGCGATGTACGAACTGCGCCGCGCCTCGGACTGCCGTACGCCGGGATTTACAGTGATTACCGATTATGTGCTGCACAATCGTTGGATCCATCCGGAAACGGACGGTTATTTTGTGGCTACGAAAGCATTGAAGGATTCGATGGTGGCAAGGGGGGTAAAACAGGACCGGATATCCGTCACGGGCATCCCGCTGCGGGGAAGATTCGCCGAGCCCGTTCGCGTATCGGAAATTCAGCGAAAATACGGCCTGAATCCGAAAAAGCGATATGTACTGGTGATGGCCGGCGCGAACGGCACCTTGCCGGATCTCAAAGCCGTCATGCGTGAGCTCTTGCTGATGGATGACGGGTTCGCTTTTATCCTGGTTGCCGGTCGGAACGAACGTATGTACATGGAGCTGGAGGCGCTTTATTCGGGTGTCTCGGATGTCCATGTTTTTGGTTATGTGAAGGAGATCGAGAAGCTGATGAGAGCAGCTTCCTGTATCGTCACGAAGGCGGGAGGGATCACGATTGCGGAAGCAATGGCCTTGCGGGTTCCCGCTGTGGTGTATCGTCCGCTGCCCGGCCAGGAGGAAGGAAATGCCGAGTTTTGGGCCGAGCGGGGCGTGTTGCGCATTGCCGACAGCCCCGAGAAGCTGAAGCAGGCCATTATTGAGCAGGCGAAGCCCGGCGCCGGCGGCAAGGCGGCGAAGCCGCGGTCGGATGCACCAAGCTTCGCGGCTGCCCGTCTGGTCGTGGACAAAGTGTTGAGGGAGTTCGAGTTGAACTCGACCTCCACCTCAACGTCTCCCGTCATTCCTCAAAGAAGAAAGAGACAGGTCATTTTTTAGAAATCCCGGCTTGCAAGTCGTTCAGAGCTCCCGCACGGAGAACATTGGGTTCCAGAAATGGACGTTCCCGAAGTGCGGGATTTTTCATGCACCCAAATTATAGTACAATGGCTTCATATATACAGGCGATGAGGGGAGTCGCTGTGTTGGCTATTCGCAGGTCCAGACCGGATGATTATGCCGAGGTGTTGACACTGCTAAAACAGCTTTGACCAAGCCAACCGAATAATGCGGATTCTCTAAGAGCCGTATTTATGCGCGGCCTTGAATCGAACACGGATTTTCTAATAAGTGCGGAGCTTGACGGCCGGTTAGTCGGGTTTGGAGCGATGGTGGTGAAAAACAGCTTTTGGCAGGAGTCGTTTGTCGGCTATGTCACAACATTGGTTGTGGATAAGCATTATCATGGATTCGGAAAGTAATGTGCTAAAAACTGAAAAAAGCCTGTGTTATCAAGGTTTATCGGCCACAAAAAGTTGCTAATTTTGGCTCTTCGCCACTAGCGATGCTGTCGGCGAAGAGCCTTATATTCTTCAGCGAGTGCGTTGTACGAACGATACGCGTCGCTACTGATCGTCGAACCTGGTTCGATGTGTTGTTTAGCAAACTCAACGAGTGTCTTGCCTTTGACATCCGGAATCACCTGCATCTTGACGTATTGCGGTGCTCCTTGCTTATTGAGCGATTCTCCAACAAGCACTGGCGTTTGATCCGTGCCGCGACCGCGTTTCCCGCCTTCTGTTGGTGCTCCGAAGAACGCATCATCCAATTCGACCAAACCAGCCAGCTGGTAGTGTGCATCGCGATCTCCCATGGCTTTGCGAATCTTATGAAGCAATAGCCACGCGGTCGGGTAGGAGATTTCCAGTTCGCGTGACAGAAAAACAGCGGAAACACCGCGTTTATCATGCGCCACAAGGAAAATCGCCCAAAACCAGATCAGTAGCGGAGTATGCGAATTATGCATAATCGTGCCTGCGGTAACAGACGCGCGTGTGGAAGCAGTCGGTGTACCCGATGTCCGAACAATATGGTGTGAAAATGGTGCTGCCGCGGGTTTCTCCACAGCCGCATACCCATCTGGCGTTCGAAGGGTTCCAGTATGCGAAGGAGCAGGGCAAAGGCAATGCCTATAATCACCGCATGTTCAAGGCTTTCTTCCAGGAGGAGCTGGACATCGGTCAGGTGGATGTGCTGGTGAAGCTGGCCGGAGAAATCGGTTTGAACGAGGCGGAGTACCGCGAGGCGCTGGAGTCCGGCAAATACCGGGGTGCGCACAAGCAAGCGTTGGCGCATGCTTGAAATAATGCGCAGATTACGGCGGTGCCGACGATCGTCATCGGCGAAACGGTGCTGCGCGGCGTATGGACGAGGGAAACGCTGGAGCGAGCGATCGAGGAGGAGTTGGCCAAACAATCGCAGCGGCAGGATACCGGCGAAGGCATGGTTTGTGGACCGGACGGGTGCGACTAAAACTTCATTTAGCTTAGCCCTGGCCTGTACCGAAGGCCCCTGCAAAAAGTAGCAGGGGCCTTCGTAATGTCGGCGGATAGGGGTCCGTCTTGTACCGAGGAATCCGTAAAATGGGCTGTCTTGGCATTTAGCCGGGCCCGCGCACGTATACGTTGTAAGACACCGTAGAAGGAAGGATGATGCGATGATGGGTATTTTATATGAGATTGTCAACTCGCCCAAGGAAGAGGCCGTTAAGATGGTTGCCTCGCTTGCCGCCGCATCGGATGTGTCCGATGTGTCGGATGCGTCGGCTGAGCAGCCGGGAGCCGTTGCGGCAGCAAGCGACGGGGCCGCGGCGCCTTACGGGCCGGCCGAAGACTGGCCGACGGCGGCCAGGCAGCGGTATGCGCCGGTCGACGATTAGCGGCAGGGCATGGGAAAGCACCGATTCGGCGGTTCGAAGGAGCCGAATCGGTGCTTTCTCGCTGGCTGCGCGCAACCCCGGGATCCGCGCGCTTCTACAAAAACGGATTACGTACCGTTCCCGTACGCACGATGACCATATTCGCGTGAACTTCTACGTCCGCGCGGGCGAACTCGTCGTCCCAGTCCTTGCTCACCTTCTTGAATTGGGCAGGATGCTGCCTGTACATAACGTCGCCGAAGCCGAAAATATCGGACCGGTACTCGGTCTGCGCCTTTCGGATCGTGGACAGCACCTTCCGTTCGACGGCTCGGTTGACCTTGTTTTGCAGCCGCTCAAAAGTATCGACCTCATCAAGATTCATCCGGGACTGAAGCCCCTCAAGGATGCCTTCCATATTGATCAACACTTGTATACGCGGCCTGCGGCCATCGTAATTCGTCTTGATCTGCGTCTGGCTGTGCAGGATGCGTACGTCAAAAAACGTATGCCCGCTCTCGGGAACGGTCAATGAGGTCGTTTTCAGCTTGTCTTGCGTCCATAAGTAGCTTCGGGAATCCTCGGTGTTCATCATGCCGACCATTTTGAGCTGCTTGAACACGGCCAAACCGACCGGCGTTACCATCGTCGGCGTAACGCTCTTCACGTTTTGTTCCGGTTTGCTCTTCGAGCCGTGGATCTCGACGAGCGTCATGACAGGTTGGCGTCCCTCCGACCTGTAAGCTTCGATGACGTGATTCATCCGTATATTCGGATCGCCCCCCCACTCCTCGTTAAGGGTTTGCAGCTGTTTATGGATCTTGAGCGTGGCCACCTTCTGGAACGGATAGGTTATCGTAAGAACATCTCTCGCTTTCGATCCTCTCGCCACAAGCAGGTTGAAATCGTTTCGTATTTCGCGGTCGCGGTTCATGTATTCCAAAAAAGCCATCGTGCCGGAGCGGGCTATATCTTCGCTGATTATGACCGTGCGCATGTGCGAATAAACAAGGGATCTCGATACGCCGAAATTCATTTTGCGGGACAGCTCGGACAACGAATTCCCTTCAAGCGAATAAACGACGGAAGGGGCGCTGTTCCCCCCTTGCTTGGGATTCATGTTCGCGACGTTTACGATTTCGATGCTCATCCGGTACTTGGTGTTTTTGCCTTTGTCGATTGCGATGCCCGTCACGATTGAGATGTCGTTAAGTTCTCGGCGGTCCCAGCAGCCGCTTGTCAATGCGCATACCAAGAAGAGGAGAGCGCACCGGCGCAAAAAGACGGTGGTCGATTTCATGGTTGTCACTCCTGCTTCAGCGGTTTTTTCGTTTTGAGGTAAACCGGCCTTTTCTTTAAGCTCTTGATGGGAAAGCGCAGCATGACATCTTTCATTTCTTTAAGCTTAAAGGGCGCGAAAGGAGTCAGATAAGGTACGCCGAACGAGCGCAGCGAAGACAGATGGAGCACCATGACGATCATGCCGAGGAGAACGCCGTACATCCCCAAACTTGCGCCAAGCAAAATCAGTACGAATCGCAGCAGCCGGGTCGATATGGAAAAGCTGTAGATCGGCGAAACGAAGCTGGATATGGCCGTCAGCGCCACGATGATAACCATAATGTTCGAGATGATCCCGGCCTCGACGGCGGCCTGTCCGATGACGAGACCGCCGACAATGGAGACGGTTGCTCCGATCGCTCTGGGCATCCGGATGCCCGCTTCCCTCAATATTTCGAACGTCACTTCCATGAGGAAGGCCTCGACGGCCGCGGGAAAAGGAATGCCTTCCCGTTGAGCCATGACGCTGAGCAGAAACTCCGTAGGGACAAGCTCCTGATGAAAAGTGATGAGGGAGACATAGATGGAAGGCAGCAGCAAGGCCAACAGGAACGAGAGATAGCGGATGAAGCGGATGAACGAGCTCATCATGTAAGGCTGGTAGTAATCCTCCGAAATCTGAAAGAAGTCCTGAAAAACGACCGGCACGGTCAGGACGAAGGGACTGCCTTCCACAATCAACGCTACCTTGCCCGCAAGCAGATGGGATGCGATGGTATCCGGCCTCTCCGAGTTATAAACAAGCGGAAACGGCGAGTGGATTTTGTCGGTGATGAGCTCTTCCAGGTTTCCCGAATCAAAGACCGAGTTGATCTCAATGCGGCGCATTCGCTGCCGCGCTTCTCTCAGTATGCCCTCATTCACAATGTTGCTGACGAAAGCCAGATAGACGGGGGTCTCGGTTTCTTTGCCGACCGTAAACCGCTCGAAGCGAAGATTCGGGTTCCGCAGCCTTTTTCGGAGTAAACCGATCGAGACCTCGGCAGACTCGGTGAAACCTTCCTTGGGCCCGCGGATAATCGTCTGGGTTGAGGGCTCCGTAACGGACCTGTAATTTTGTGCGGCTGCTTCTACCGCATGCCAACCTGAGCCTTGACGGCTGCGGAGCAGGACATAACCGGCAAGCAGCAGTTGGACGGCCGTCTTGCCGCTGTCCGTTTGCTTCAGCTGCGAAGCGGGGATGTGCCGCCTAAGCAGCTTCCCCAGCCGGGTCTCATCCCCGGCCGGATCGGCCTCATCGGCCGAGATCGCAAGAGGAGCGATAATTTTATCCGCAATCATTTGTCCATCCGTCATCGAGGTCAGCCAGGAAACCGTTACGGGCTCCTTGCCTACGAGGAACTCTTCGGAGTGAAAGTCCGCCGTGTCTCCTATCGCTTCCTGCAGCGCATTGAAGGTATCGTTAGTCGGAGCCATGAGCCGTCAACTCCCTTTTTTTCTTTTTATGCCGGAGGGCAACCAAACCGATAACAAGCGGAACCCCATATTGCAAGGGAAGATGAAGCCAATAGGGGACCAGGATCAGCCCTTCCTGCACATGCTCGCCGATGCCGGAGGCGATGACGATCGCCGCCACGACCACCAGCAAGCCCATAGGCAGCGCAAAGGGCCGGTAATCTTTGCCGGAAAGGAAACCGATGCCTTTGAGAGCGGCATAAAGAAAGAGGCTGATCTTGATGAACAACCCGGTCATCATCGTGAACACGATTAACGCGTCCAACCGTTCGACGAAATTCGCAATGGAAACGAATTTGGCGGCTTCCAGCAGGGGGAACATAGACCGTTCCATCACATCGCCGCCCAGGACGAAAACTTTTAGAAAGGAGAAATAAATGAGCAGCACTCCGGAGGCCGCGATGCCGGACAACATCGTCTTGGCAAGCGAGGAGCTTTGCTTCAACGCCGCGCCGATAACGAGAAAAGCGACCATTTCTCCGAATGGAAAGGTGACGGCGGTCGGGAACAAGCCCTTCCATACCGGAAGCAGTCCGTCCGGCAGCACAGGCAGGATATGGTGAAGCTGGACGTCTCCGCCGAACACAAGCATAATACTGACCAGCAGCAGAAAACCGAGTGAATACGGAGTAAATATCTCCGAAGTTCGGCCCAATACTTCGATCCCGAGATAAACGCCGTAGACGATGACCATCATGACGGTCAGAGCGATTATTTCAAAGGGTGTTCTTACGAAAATGACGGTGTTCATCAGCTCGCAGAAATCGCGGACCACACGTGCCGATAAATACAAAAAATAGGTCGTGTAGACCGCGGTGAGGATTAGCGCGCCTTTTTTGCCGATTTGCCGGCCCAAAATTTCATACAGGTTTTTTCCGGGATATTGCTGAAGAATCATGCTATGCCAGGCTGTCAGCGCGGTTCCGATAAGGGCGGCGATGATTACGGATAGCCATGCGTCCTGTTTGGCCCCTGGCGTGAACCCGATCACGGCGGCCGACCCGATCTCCAGATACACGATAAGCACGAACAGCTGGTAAGGAGATAGTTTCTCGCTATTCATTGCCGCAGCCTGATATCGTTCCATACGGCTGACGCCAAGCCGGCAGTATAGGCCAACAGAACTGTCCATTTTCCGGCGGCCGTTACCGGAGAGAACAGATGTCCGATGAGCCATGTTGCCGGACGCTGATAGATCATGAAATCAAATGCGATAAGCACGAGGAACATCGCTGCCGAAAAGAGAAAGAAAAATAACGTGATCATGGAGCGCCTCCCGCAACGTTTTTTCCAGTATTTGCAGGAAGGCCGGGGAATATGCGCTTTTTTGAACGGTTTCTGCTATTATCAAAATAGCGCGGCGGGCGAAAAAGCATCTACGGAAATCGAATCTGATCGGAGGAGGTGATTGCCGATGGGAGAATGCAATTTGGATCATTCCCTTGAAGACGTGCTGCGGAAGCTGGAAAGCCAGAAAGATTTTTTGCCGGAACAAGTGGGTGAAAGGATGCGGCAATTTTTAAAAAATGAGCGTACGCAGCAAACCTTGAACGAGCTGTTTCATCTGTTGAAGAAATATGATCTCGTTTCTGAAGAAGAGCGGGAAGAGAGAAACGACAAACTGATCAAGTTGACGAGTTGACTGAAGAAACCGTCCTTTTTCGGCGCAAAAGGGTCGGTTTTTTTGGTTTATGTTTTAAAAAAAATAGACAAATCGTACCATATACCTACACAAAAATCATTTTTCATCCGAAAATTATAATGACAGGACAACTACATTATCGACGGAGGGATTGAATTGAAAAAATCGGCAATTTTAATTATTGCACTGGTTTTTGGCCTCATGGCTTCCACGGCGTTTGCCGCTGCAGGAGCCAACGCTAGAAGCAACGAAAAACACGGCAAAGAGAGCCGGGAAACACAGGAAACACAGGAAACACAGAAAGCAGAGGAAACGCATGACAAGCGGGAAACAGGCGATGCAGAAGAGGAAAAGGAACATAAGGAAGACGAGGAAGACAAGGAAGACCAGGCGAAGGTTAAAGTGGAAAAGGATAAAGGCAAAGCGAAAGGCGGCACGGTAACCGATTCGGTGTACGGCGACGACAGGGAATCGGACTCCGGGCATGACGATGAAGACAAAAAAGATAAAAAAGGCGCCAAAGGTCTGCTGAACGCACATGAGAACGTGAAGGGCAAGCCGGCAGGCGACCGCATCGCGAAGCTCCTGAAAATCAAATACAACATTAATGTGAATGCCGAGATATCGGTAACCGATGTCGTTTACTCGCTTGAGAAGGACGGCGACCTGAAGGCCGCAGCGGATGTGCAGGCGGAGGCGGTGGCGGAGGATCCAGCCGATATCGACGGGTACAAGAAGCTCAGCAAGCTGAAAACCAAACTGGGCGACAAATACATCAAGACTTACGTGAACGGCAGAACGGTAAGCTTTGACGTGCCTCCCGTCGCTGAAGGCGGACGCACCCTCGTTCCGTTCCGCGCGATCTCCGAATCGCTGAAGGCGGACGTGACCTATGATCCGGCTACAAAAACGATCACCGTTAAGCGAGACAATGTCGAAGTGAAGTTGAAGCTCGGCAGCAAGATCGCTACGGTTAACGGAAAAGAGGTAACGCTTGACGTTCCCGGCAAGGTGAAGGACAACCGTGTCCTGGTTCCGCTGCGCTTCCTCAGCGAAGCGCTTGACACCGATGTAACGTGGGATGCGGAGACATCCAGCGCAATCATCGTGAACAAAACGCCGGAAGCGGAAGCTTCGGTGCAATAAAGGCGATAACCATGCACCTAACGGCTGTCCCGGGCGGATTCACTTTGCCGGGACGGCTTTTTTGCGCAGTCAAGGAAACGGAGTGATACGGCACTTGCCGGTTGAGAGTATTCTTTGAACGCATGGCCGGCATTGGGCGGCGCCTCAAAAAGCTATCTGCTGGTCATCCGGAACAACGCGCCTGCGAACAAGCTCTACGATAAATTCGGTTATAAAGAGATCTACACGTATTGGTACAGAAGCAAGCGGTCCGCAGGGGAAGAATGAATAATCCGGGGCCGACTCTATCAGGAAGGCGGAATCAATCGGAATAAATACGGGCTCCCCTTGACACGGTTTGAAAGCGGTGCTATTTTTGATATATAAATTAAATCGATTTAATAAGGGGTATTATGGCGAGACATATAACGATCAAAGATGTCGCGCGTTTGGCCGGCGTTTCGCCGGCTACGGTTTCGCTTGCCCTATCGGGCGATAACAGAGTAAGCATCAAAACGAGACAGCTGGTGAAAGAAGCCGCCGACAAAATCAACTATATACCGAATGAAATCGGACGCAGCCTGAGATTGCAGAGAACGGAAACGATCGCGCTGATTATCCCGAACACCTCCCAACATGTATTCTCCCATCCGTATTATTCGCAGCTTTTAGAGGGGATAACCGAGGTTTTGAACGGCTACGGGTACAATTTGCTGCTTTCGCTTAATCCGTCGGAGCAGGAGTTGTCGGCCGCCTATGACAAGGTGCTGCGCAATCGCCGTGCGGACGGGGTTATTGTGTCCTCCGCCTCCACGAAGGACCGCAACCTGCTGCGTTTGATCGAATCCGGATTCCCGCTCGTCTACCTTGGAAAATGGCTGCATGACGATGTGCTTGGCGTGGAGAGAGATGACATCGGCGGCGCGTATGCCGCAACGGATCATCTGATTCGACTCGGCCGCAGACGGATTGCCCACTTCTCCGGACCGTTGGATCATCAAGCAGGCAACGACCGGTTGGAAGGATACCGGAGAGCGCTGCGGGATTACAATATTCCGTTCGATCCGCTGCTGGTTCTGGAAAAAGATTTCTCGCAGGAAGCCGGTTACGAGGCGGCGGCCGAGCTGGTCGGCAGAGAAATTCCGTTTGACGCATTGTTTGCCGGCAATGACTTGATGGCCGTAGGCGCCATGAAGCTTTTCAGAGAAAAAGGCATCAACATCCCGGAGGACATCTCCCTGGTCGGTTTCGACGATATCGAGCTTGCATCGCTTATCCAGCCGGCCCTGACTACGATTCACCAGCCGATGAAAGAGGTAGGCATTATCGCCGCGCAGAAACTGATCGCCCTGTTGAACGGACAGCCGGCGGAAGAGAAACAGAGCGTCGTTGCGACAAACCTGATTGTCCGTGAATCATGCGGGGCGAAAAAGGGCGTGTAAATTTTTTTGCAGAAAATTTAAATCGTTTTAAATTATCGGTGAAGGTGGTGATGCGGCGGGCAAAAGCAAGGCGGAAGCAGGCGATTGGAATAACGGCTGGGCAAGATTGTGGATTCAATCATCCGACACGGAGGGGATCATTTTGAGCAAAGCGGTAAAATGGTTAAGTCTTTTGCTTGTTTTGTCGCTGGTGTTGGCGGGATGCGCGAACGGCGGCAACGGAGGAAACGAAAGCGGCAGCAATGAAAGCGGCGCCAATCAAGGCGGGGCGGCTGGTTCGACGGAAGGCAGCGGCGAGAAAATCGAAATCACCTTCATCAACGGCTTCACCGGCGGCGACGGCGGCTATATGAAAAAAATCACCGATGGATTTAACCGGTCGCAGGACAAGTACGTCGTGAAAGAAATGCAGGAAAAGGACCATTACACCAAATTCAAATCCGGCGACTACGATCTGGTGATGATCCGCTCCAGCGATCTTCAAACCTATAAACTGGACAGTCTGATCCAGGATATTGCCCCGATTATGGACAAGGCGGGGATCAAGGAGACCGATTTCCACCCGGCGGGAGTCGATCTGGTGAAATTGGATGGAGCCATGTACGCTTTGCCGCTCGACATCCATCCGCTGACGATGTTCTACAATAAGGATCTTGTGGCGGAAGCTCCGACAACCTACGACCAGCTGGTCTCTCTCCAGAAGGAACTGCAGGCCAAAGATCCCGGCCTGTACGCGATGGGCGTGCCGTCCAGCGGTCTGGTTGAATTCTACATGATGACCATTGCGGGGCAAAACGGCATCAACATGGCAAGCGGCAACTACCTGAACTTCAATCAGTCCGAGTTTGCGGATGCGCTGCTTGTCTTTAACCGAATGATTTTCAAAGACAAGATTTCCCCCGCAGGTCTCGGCCTTGACGGTGAGTTTCAATCGTTCATGAAAGAGGCGAAGGACGCGAATGCTTCGGTCCAATCCGCGGTCGCTCTGACGGGTCCGTGGTTCTACGGGGCCGCCAAAGAAAAATATGCGGACAAGCTCGGCGTGGCGCCCGTACCGACGCTCGGCGGCAAACCGGGCGCTTACGGAAATTCCAATACCATCGCGGTACCGGCGAGCGTTACAGACGAACAAAAGCTTGAGGGGATTGCCGCCTACCTGAAATACATGTTTACTCCGGAGAATTTGATCAATTGGGCGGATGCGGGCCAAGCTCCGGTGCACAAGGCGACAATGGAGATGGTGACGGCGAATCAAGACAAATACCCGCTGCCCTATGCCAATATCCAGCAATTCGATACCTTCATCAAGGCACCGCAGGTTTACCAGTTCGGCGAGCAGATGCGCTTCATGAATGAAACCGTGTTCAGTAAAATCGTCACGACGGAAAATATCACGAAAGATGAAGTCATGAAGCTTCTGGAAGAAGCGACGGGCAAAGCACAGCAAATCGCGGCTGCACAACCGTAATGCATTCGGATTCGGACGGCTCCGTGTATGCCGGGCAAGATGGCTATTTGCTCGGGGCCGTCCTACATTTTGTCGAAGGGGGCGGTGTCTATGACCAGCCGCAAATCGACCGTCAAATGGGCGTTATTGTTCGTTGCCCCGTTTGTGCTGGCATTCGTGTTGTTCTGGTTGATTCCGCTGGCATACGGCGTGTTCGCCAGTCTCTACAATTGGAACGTGGCGAGCGGCAAACGCACATTTGCCGGATTCGATAATTATTTGGCGCTTCTGACGCCAGGAACGATTTACAATGATATTTTCATGGAAGCTTTAAAAAACACCCTGATATTCGTGCTTATCAGCGTTCCCCCTCTCGTATTGGTCAGTCTGGGGCTTGCGCTTATGATCGACAAACTGCCGGCCGGATTGAAAACCATCTACCGGACGGTGTTTTTTATTTCCTATTCCATCTCGGTAACGGCCGTATCCGCCGTCTTCCGATGGCTGTTTAACGAGAATGGCGGTTTCGTCAATAATGCGCTGGCCGCTTTGAAGCTTGGCGAGCCGATCCGGTGGCTGAATGAGCAGCCCCAGGCGTGGATTACGATTCTGATCGCAACGGTATGGTGGACGATCGGGTTCAATATGCTTCTGTTTCTGAATGCCATCGACGAGGTGGACGATACGCTCTACGAAGCTGCCGATCTGGATGGCGCGGGCGCGTTCAAGAAATTTTATCACATTACGCTCCCGGACATCCGGAATGTCGCCGTGTTCATCATGATCACGACGGTCATTGCTTCCTTCAATCTGTTCGGACAGACACGGCTTATTACGGGCGGCGGTCCGGAAGGCACGACCAACTCGCTCATTATGGGCATCCAGCGCACGGTGTTTGACCTCAACCAGCTGGGGATGGGTTCCGCCATGGCGATTCTGATGGGTTTCATCATGATGGCAGTCACGGGCGCG
>NZ_CAUPYC010000024.1:0-51305 GCF_963515335.1 uncultured Paenibacillus sp.
CCAGGGTCGCGCTCGAGGTCGGCACGGCGGGCATACTGGGCGGGCAGGCGCAAGTTAAAGGCGTTGCCGGCACATGGCGCGATTTGACCGAAAGCGTGAACAACATGGCCTCCAACCTGACGAATCAGGTGCGGAACATCGCGGTCGTCACGACCGCGGTCGCGAACGGAGATCTGTCCAAGCAGATCACGGCCGACGTTCAAGGCGAGATGCTCGAGTTGAAAAATACGATCAACACAATGGTGGACCAGCTCTCCACCTTCGCCTCCGAGGTTACGCGGGTTGCCCGCGAGGTAGGCACGGAAGGAAAGCTGGGCGGCCAGGCGCAGGTAAAAGGCGTCGGCGGAACATGGAAGGATTTGACGGAGAGCGTTAACAACATGGCGCGCAATCTGACCGACCAGGTCCGCAACATCGCCGGCGTCACGACAGCCGTCGCCCGGGGCAATCTGTCCAAGAAGATTACAGTTGACGTCAAGGGCGAAATGCTCGAGCTGAAAAACACAATGAACACGATGGTGGACCAGCTCTCCACCTTCGCCTCCGAGGTTACGCGGGTCGCCCGCGAGGTAGGTACGGAAGGAAAGCTGGGCGTGCAAGCAGACGTCAAGGACGTCTCCGGCACCTGGAAGGACCTGACGGATTCCGTCAACAACATGGCCAGCAACCTGACCAACCAGGTACGCAACATCGCGGCGGTGACCACCGCCGTCGCGAACGGCGACCTGTCCAAGAAAATTGCGGTCGACGTCAAAGGCGAGCTGCTCGAGCTGAAAAACACGATCAATACGATGGTGGACCAGCTCAACTCGTTCGCCTCCGAGGTTACGCGCGTGGCGCGGGAGGTCGGCACGGACGGCAAGCTGGGCGGCCAGGCGCAGGTGCGCGGCGTCGGCGGTACCTGGAAGGATTTGACCGACAACGTTAATATAATGGCGACCAACCTCACCGATCAGGTGCGCGGCATCGCCAAGGTCGTGACCGCGGTCGCGAACGGCAACCTGAAGCAGAAGCTGAACGTTGAAGCGAAGGGCGAAATCGCGGAGCTGACCGATACGATGAACAACATGATCGATACGCTGGCCACCTTCGCCGAGCAGGTTACGACCGTTGCCCGCGAGGTAGGCGCGGAAGGAAAGCTCGGCGGCCAAGCGAGCGTGCCGGGCGCCGCCGGCACATGGCGCGACCTGACCGACAACGTTAACTACATGGCGAGTACCTTGACGACGCAGGTCCGCGCCATCACGAACGTCGCAACGGCGGTGACGAAGGGCGACCTGTCGCGTTCGATCGACGTCGCCGCGGCCGGCGAGGTCGCGACACTCAAGGACAATATCAACGAGATGATCCGGAACCTGAAGGAAACGACGCGGATCAACACCGAGCAGGACTGGCTCAAAACGAACCTGGCAAAGTTCTCGCGCCTGCTGCAAGGCCAGCGCGACCTGTACGCCGTATGCCGCATGATTCTGTCCGAGCTTGCGCCGCTGGTGTCGATGCAGCACGGCGTATTCTATATGAACGATCTGACGAGAGGCGAACCGACGCTGACGCTGTTTGCCAGCTACGCCTATCAGAGTCGGAAGCATCTGTCGAACGAGTTCCGCGCCGGGGAAGGCCTGGTCGGCCAGTGCCTGATCGAGAAGCAGCGCATTCTGCTGACGAACGTGCCGTCCGACTATGTGGTCATTTCATCCGGTCTCGGCGAAAGCACGCCGCTTAACATCGTGCTGCTGCCGATCATTTTCGAGGATCAGGTGCTTGCGGTGCTGGAGCTTGCCTCCTTCCGTCCGTTCAGCGAAATCGACGTCGCCTTCCTCGACCAATTGACCGAGTCGATCGGCATCGTCATCAACACGATGCAGGCGACCCAGCGCACGGAGCAGCTGCTGATGCAGTCGCAGTCGCTTACCGAGGAGCTGCAGAAGCAGCAGCTTGAACTGCAGAATACGAACGAGGAGCTGGAGGACAAGGCGAAGATGCTCGTCATCCAGAAGGCCGAGGTCGAGAGCAAGAACCAGGAGGTCGAGCTGGCCAAGCGTTTCCTCGAGGAGAAAGCCGAGCAGCTTGCGCTTACGTCGAAGTACAAATCGGAGTTCCTTGCGAACATGTCGCACGAGCTTCGGACGCCGCTGAACTCCCTGCTGCTCCTGGCCGAGCAGCTCGCCGAGAATCCGGACGAGAACCTGAACGACTACCAGGTGAAATTCGCCAAGACGATCCAGGAATCCGGGCTGGAGCTGCTTAATCTGATCAACGATATTCTGGACCTGTCCAAAATCGAATCCGGCACCGTATCCGCGGATCTGGAGGAAACGAAGCTGTCCGAGCTTCTGGACAGCCTGGACCGTACGTTCCGCCATATCGCGGAGGACAAAAAGCTCGATTTTGAAATCAAAACCGAGCCGGGCGTCCCGCAATCGATCGTCACGGACTCGAAGCGGCTCCAGCAGGTGCTGAAGAACCTGCTCTCCAACGCGTTCAAATTCACCCGGAAAGGCCGGGTTGCGATACAGGTGCGTCCGGCAAGCGGCGGCTGGAGCAGCGACAATGAATCGTTGAACCGCGCCCAGTCGGTCGTCTGCTTCTCCGTGAGCGATACCGGCATCGGCATTCCGGAGGACAAGCAGCTTATTATCTTCGAAGCGTTCCAGCAAGCGGACGGCAGCACCAACCGGATTTACGGCGGAACGGGCCTCGGCCTCGCGATCTCGCGCGAAATCGTCGCGATGCTGGGCGGAGAAATTACGCTGACCAGCGTGCCGGATGTCGGCAGCACGTTCAACGTGTATTTGCCAGCATCAACGGAGACGTTCGGGCCGGAGCCGCAGCCTGCACCGGAGACGAAGCAAAAATTCGTGCCGGAAGTGATCGACGTCGTTCCCATGAAGCGGCCGCGCAGCTACTCGCTTAATCTGGAGCAGGGCATCGTCGACGACCGGAACGATATCCAGAAGGACGACCGCGTCATGCTGATCGTGGAGGACGATCTGAAATTCAACGAAATCCTGCTCGAAATGCTGCACAAGCGAGGAATGAAGGCCGTCGTCACCACCACAGGCGCGAACGCGCTTGAGCTGGCGCAGAAATACAAGCCCGCGGCCATCACGCTCGACCTGAGGCTGGGGGATACGGACGGCTGGCTCGTCATCGAGCATCTGAAGAACGACCTCTTCGCCCGCCACATACCGGTTACGGTCATCACGGTCGAAGAGGACGAGATCGGCCTCAAGCAAAAAGGCGTGTTCGACTACGTCTGCAAGCCGGTCACGAACGAGGATCTGGAGAATGCGCTGGATAAGCTGAACGCCTTCGCGGAACAGTCGACGCGCAGCCTTCTGATCGCTTCCGGCAATGAACAATTGCGCAAGCAATGGACCGACCTGCTGGACGGCGGCGATCTGCGGATTACGGCGGTCGATACCGCGCGCAAGGCGCTCAATCAGTTGAAGTCCAAAACGTTCGATTGCGTCCTGACCGACGATTCGCTGCCGGATGCGACTCCGGTCCGTTTCATCCGCGACATCCAGAAGCAGCCGGCCAACAAATACCGGCCGGTCGTGCTTTACCGGACCGCCAAGCTGGCGGATGAAGAAGAGAACGAGCTGGACGAGCTGATGAAAACCGCCGTGCTGAAGTCCGCGAAGTCTCCCGTGCAGATTATGGACGAGACGTCGCTGTTCCTGCACCGCAAGGCGGAGGATATGCCCGAGGAGCCCCGCCGCAAGCTCGTCAAGCTTCGGGAAGCCGATGATATGATCGCGTACAAGAACGTGCTGGTCGTCGACGACGACATCCGCAACATTTTCGCCCTGACGACCATTCTCGAACGGCACAATATGAAGGTCATTCCGGCCGAGAACGGACACGATGCGATTCGTGTTCTGGAGGAAACCAAGGACATCGACGTCGTCCTGATGGACATCATGATGCCTGTCATGGACGGCTATGAAACGACACGCGCCATCCGCAGCAAACCGGAGTTCCGCGAGCTGCCGATCATCGCCCTGACGGCGAAAGCGATGAAGGGCGACCGCGAGCTGTGCCTCGAGGCCGGCTGCTCCGATTACATCACGAAGCCGGTCAACAGCGCCCAGCTGCTGGCCATGATCCGCGAATGGCTGGACAAGCCCGCGGCGTCGGAATCCTAGAACGGCGGGCCGGCCAAGCGCCAGCGTTTCCAAAAAGCGAAGCGAAGCTCTGCAGCGTATCCTATTCCATTGGCGGGGCCCCCTCAAGGACATTAAATTTTTTCAAGCAAACAAAACCGCCCGGGCAAGGCTTCTTGGAGCCGGCTCGGGCGGTTTTGTGTTGCCGGATATTATTCTCTGAAAGCCGCCAACGCCTCGTTCATGCCGCGCGTCTGCGCGTACACCCGGCGGTATATCTCAAAAAGCCCCTCATACGCTTTCACCGCTTCCGGCTGCGGCTTGTACGCGGACGTCCGCTTGACGAACTTGTCCGCGCATGCCTCAAGACTGTCGAACCAGCCGCACCCGTATGCCGCCAGCATCGCCGCGCCGAGGCCGGGCCCCTGCTCGTTCTCCAGTGCAACTACCTCGGCGTTGAAAATGTCGGCCTGCATTTGCAGCCATATCGGATTTTGCGCGCCGCCGCCGATCGACACGACCCTATCGACCTTTTTGCCGGCCGCGCGGAAGATCGCCACAGACTCACCCAGCGAGAACGTAATGCCCTCCATAACGGCGCGGGCAAAATGATCCCTCGTATGCGAGCCGTCCACCCCGATAAAGCTGCCGCGGATTTGCGAATCGGCATGCGGCGTGCGCTCGCCGACGAGATAGGGCGTGAACAGGAGGCCGCCCGCGCCCGGCTGCACGTCCCCGACGCCTGTCAGCAGCTCTCCGAACGATTCGTTCGGCGCGAACGTGTTTTTGAACCAGCTCAGCGAATAGCCCGCCGCCAATGTGACGCCCATTGCGTAAAAGGCGTCCTTCTGGCCGTGATTGAAGAAATGGACCTTGCCTTCGTAATCCGCATCCTTGTCATTCTCATAGGTCAGGATCACGCCGGAGGTGCCGATGCTGCACAGCGTCAGTCCTTCGGACAAAATGCCGGCGCCGATCGCCCCGCACGCGTTGTCCGCGCCGCCCGCGAACACCTTCGCGCCCGCCGGCAAGCCGGAGCGCCGGGCCATGTCGGGCAGCAGCGTGCCGACGAGTTCATGCGACTCCGCAAGCGGCGGACAGAAGCCGGCCGGCAGCCCGAACGACTGCAAAATTTCGCTGCTCCACGTCCTGCCCGCCACATCGAGCAGCAGTGTGCCGGCCGCGTCGGAGTAATCCATGTGCAGCTCGCCGGTCAGCCGGAAACGGACGTAATCCTTTGGCAGCAGAAAGCTTGCCGCACGCTCGAACGCCTCGGGCTCATGCTTGCGGACCCAGAGGATCTTGGGAAGCGTAAAGCCTTCGAGCGCGGGGTTGCGGGCCACGCTCAGCAGCTTGCCGCCCAACACCCGTTCGATGTCGCGGCATTCGGCCGTCGTTCGGGTGTCGTTCCACAGAATCGCATTGCGGACCGGCTTACGGTCCGCATCCAGCAGCACGAGACCGTGCATTTGGCCGGAAAAGCTGATGCCTTCGATCTGCCCGCCCGATACACCGGATGAGTCCAGCAGTTCGAGCAGCGCGTCCAACGTGCCGTCGACCCAATCCTCCGGCTTCTGCTCGCTCCAGCCCGAATGCTCATGGATAAGCGGGTAGCTTCGGGACGCCTCTCCCTTCACCCGCCCCTCGCGGTCGACAAGCAAAGCCTTTACCGCGCTCGTGCCCAAATCAATGCCGATCACATAGGACATGCGATAATCCCCTCTCAAGCGGAACAGGCCGGCCCTATTGACCGGCCTGACCGTTTATAAATTTAAGGTTACACGCTATAGATGATTTCGTTCAATACAAGCTTGATCCGCTCCTGGCGGCCGGACTCGTTGCGGATCGCATCGTTCTCCAGCGCGTATTGCTCCAGGCTGGCCAGCGTCGCCTTGCCTGCGACGATGTCGGCGCCGATGCCTTCGCGGAAGCTGCGGTAGCGTTCCTCGACGATGCGGTCGAGCACGCGCTCTTCGATGATTTTCGCCGCTGCTTTCAGGCCCCAGGCATAGGTGTCCATACCGGCAATGTGCGCGAGGAACAGATCCTCCGGCTCGAACGAGCCGCGGCGCACCTTCGCATCGAAGTTGACGCCGCCGCGGCCGAGGCCGCCGGCCTTCACGATCTCGAACATCGTCAGCGTCGCGCCGTACAGATCGGTCGGGAATTCGTCCGTGTCCCAGCCGAGCAGCAGGTCGCCCTGGTTCGCATCCAGCGAACCGAGCATGCCGTTGATCGCCGCCACGCGGATCTCATGCTCGAACGTGTGGCCGGCGAGCGTCGCATGGTTCGCCTCGAGGTTCAGCTTGAAGCGGCCGGTCAGGCCGTATTTCCGCAGGAACGAAATCGTCGTCGCCGCATCGAAGTCGTATTGATGCTTCGTCGGCTCCTTCGGCTTCGGCTCGATCAGGAACTGGGCGTCGAAGCCGATCTCCTGCGCGTACGCCACGGCCATGTGAAGCAGTCGAGCCAGATTGTCGAGCTCAAGCGCCATATCCGTGTTGAGCAGCGTCTCGTAGCCTTCCCGTCCGCCCCAAAATACATAGTTCTCCGCGCCGAGCTCCTTGCCGACCTCAAGCCCCTTCTTCACCTGCGCGGCCGCGTAGGCAAACACATCCGCATTCGGCGCCGTGCCCGCTCCATGCACGAAACGCGGGTTGGTAAACATGTTCGCCGTGTTCCACAGCAGCTTTTTGCCCGACGTCTTCATGTTCTGCTTCAGCAAATCGACGATGACGTCCAGGTTCTTGTTCGTTTCCCGCAGCGTCGCGCCTTCCGGGGCGATATCCCGGTCATGGAAGCAGTAGAACGGTATGCCGATTTTGTCCAGAAATTCGAAGTTCGCTTCCACGCGCGCCTTGGCCAGATCCATGCCGTCATACTTGTCCCAGCCGCGGATCGCCGTGCCGACGCCGAACGGATCGGAACCGGCGCCCGTGAACGTGTGCCAATAGGCGACCGCGAAGCGGAAATGCTCCTCCATCGTTTTGCCGAGAACCTTCTGCTGCGGGTCGTAATGTTTGAATGCGAAAGGGTTGTCCGACCCCTTCCCTTCGTATCCGATCTTGCCTACCTTCTCGAAATAAGCCATCGTCTGACGCCTCCTTGGATTTCTTGGATATGCAGAATAGTCATGAAAACGTTTCTAAAACTGATTTTACCACCGAGACACTTGGTTTGTCTATTAAACAAACTAAGATTTTATGTTATTATGATTTGAGCGGTTGCCGACGTGCAAAAGATGAGAAATGCGGCAAACCGGATTTCGTGTTAGAATGAAGCCGATTCGGCTTGTCGATCGGCAAACCGCACAGATGGAGGTACGAGACGCGAATGCAAAAACCGACCGGAGACGCCGCGCTCATCAAAAAAATCAACAGCGCCATCGTGCTCGACTGCGTGCTGCGCCATGCCCCGCTCTCCCGCGCGCAAATTTCGGAGCGGACCGGGCTTAACAAGGCCACGGTATCCAGCCTCGTTCAAGACCTGATAACCGGCGACCTCGTCGTCGAGATCGGCATGGGCGAATCGAGCGGCGGACGCAAGCCCGTTATGCTGCTGTTCAACCGCAGCGCGGGGTATGCGGTCGGCATCGAGCTCGGCGTAACTTATATCCGCGGGATGCTCGCCGATCTGGAGGGTCATCCGGTCGCCGAGGCGTATGTCGGTTTGGAAAGCCGGTCGGCCGACGATGTGCTGCCAAGGCTGTACGAGTGCATCGACGGACTGATCGCGAAGGCGCCCCGCAGCACTTATGGCATCGTCGGCATCGGCATCGGCGTTCCCGGCATCGTCGACGGCAGCGGCACCGTGCTGTTCGCGCCCAACCTGGAATGGGAGCGCGTCGCGCTGCAGTCGTTGGTCGGCGAGCGGTTCGGCGTCCCCGTGACGATCGACAACGAGGCGAATGCCGGTGCGCAGGGCGAGCAGACATACGGGGTCGGCCGCGGGATCGAGCACATCATTTACATCAGCGCCGGCATCGGGATCGGCACCGGGATTATGATTAACCGGAAGCTCTATAAAGGCGCTTCCGGCTTCTCGGGCGAGCTCGGCCATCTGTCCATCGCCCTCGACGGCCCGGCGTGCCGGTGCGGCAACCAAGGGTGCTGGGAGCTTTACGCCTCCGAGAAAGCGCTGCTTGAGCAGGCGGCCGCTTACGGCTGGAGCGCTTTCGATCAGGTGGTTGCCGCGGCCGGGGACGGCAACGGCCGCGCCGTCGCCCTGCTCAACCGGATCGGCCGATACCTCGGCATCGGCATCGCGAACATCGTGAACGTATTCAATCCCGATGCGGTCATTATCGGCAACACCTTAAGCCTGGCCGAGCCGTGGATTCGGGAGCCGATCAGGGAAACGATCGAGCGCCGAACGCTGCCGTATCACCGCAGCGGCATGAAGATGCTGTACGCCGAGCTGCGCGAGCGGTCAGCCGTATACGGCGCCGCTTTTTACGCGATCAGCGGCTTTTTCGATAAGGTCAAGGGCGGGGCTTAACGGCCGGCTTCCGCTGCGGGTAAGTTTTTCGCATAGAAGACGCCATCGCGCAGCTCAACCTCGTATGAGGTCAGCTCCGCTCCTGTTACGTTCAGACATTTGCCCGTCCGGCCGTCAAACGACCATCCGTGCATATAGCAATAAAATCCCCCGTCCTCCGCCTCCACCTCGTAACCCGCGTGAGGGCAGGTGCGCGACAGCAGGCGGAAGCCCTCACCGCCCTTCACCAAATAATAAGCATCGCGACCGATCCGCACCTCGGCCGGAAAATCGGCAAACCGCTCCGCCGAGCCCAATTCGATTTCATTCATGATTCTCGCTCCTTATACATATTGCCCTTGCCGTTCGGGGAAAGGTGCGCCGCGTGTTGCGGCCTTGCATAGCGGTTGTCGGACCGCATGCGACCCTGAACGAGTTGGCCGGGCTCCGGCCAAACGAATGTTTTTCGAGCAACATTACAGCCTATCGGCGGATCTTTCCGCATTCAGGTAACTATTAGGGAATATTCTTCTCTAAACTCAATTTTGTTAGTATACTTGCGGAACCATAGCAAAGCAACTTCATTAATAAAGAAATAATTTCGCTTAGATCCGGTTCATGAATGCCGCTCAAATCCTGATCAAGCGTATAAACATCTCAAGCTCACCGCCCTCCCAAGTCCAGCCTTCCCAGCTCCTGTTGCAGCGGGTCGCCGAAAATCCGGGTCAAGTTCACTTCTCCTCAAGGCCGTTCTTTTCCCATCTCCTGTTGCAACGGGATAGTGCGCATAAGGAAAAAAACAGGAAGTATCCGTTAGAACGGAATCTCCCTGAATCTCCCTGACACTTATCATGATGAGTTTGCTTAAATCGTCGTACTTGACGTTGACTGTGATGCCGGCGACGGGGCCGGAGCCGACGCTTGAGCCGACGCGGAAGCCGGTAACGCCTTGCGGGCCGTAAGCCCTTTGATCAATCCTTCGACGTCGATGCCCGATACGCTCTTCAGCATTTCGGGAGCGGTCGCCATCAGCGACGTGACGTAATTGCTCACCCGCGCCGCCCCCTCGCCATGGCCCGTATCGACGACGGTCAGCTTGTCGATGCCGCGGATCGGTTCCGCCACTTTGCCCGCCAGCTCCGGCAGCATCTTGACGATGATGTCCAGGATGGCCGCCTCCCCGAACTTCTCGAACGCTTCCGCCAGCTTCTCCTTCGCTTCCGCTTCGGCCAGGCCGCGCAGCCGGGTGACCTCCGCCTCCGCCGTACCCTTGGCCCGCTCCGCCTCCGCTTCCGCCAGGCCCGCCAGCCGCTTCTGCTCGGCCTGCGCCTTGGCCTCCGCTTCAATCCGGTATTGCAGCGCGTCCGCTTCGCGCAGCTTCCGGGCCTTGTCGGCTTCCGCCGCCTGCTCGACCGCGTAGCGGTCGGCGTCCGCCTTTTTCTTCACTTCCGCATCGTACTGCTTCTCGCGGCGCAAAATCTCCTTCGCTTCAAGATCGATCTCCCGCTCCTTGCGCACCAGCTCCACCCGCATCTGCTCCTCCACGACGCTCTGCTTGGAACGGGCTTCCTGAATATGGTACGCCTGGTCCGCCTCGGCTTTGGCCATGTCCTGCTCCTTTTTGAAGGAAGCGACCTTGAGCTGATTTTCCTTCGACGCTTCGGCGATATTCGTGTCGCGCAGCAGCTCGGCCTTCTGGCCTTCCTCCTCCGCGCGCGCCTTCTCGATCCGGGCATCCCGGATCGCCTGCGCCTCGGCGATTTCAGCGTCGCGCTTCACAATCGCGATTCTCGGCTTACCCAACGCTTCGAGGTAGCCGTGCTTGTCGCGCACATCCTTGATCGTGAAGGAAACGATCTGCAGGCCCATTTTCTTCAGATCCTTGGCGGCGACGCCCTGTACCTCCTGCGCGAATTTATCGCGGTTGCGGTAAACCTCCTCCACCGTCATCGAACCGAGAATCGCGCGGAGATGGCCCTCGAGCACTTCCTGCGCCTCGCCCTTCAGCGCTTCGATCGGCTTGCCCATGAACTGCTCGGCCGCCGTGGACACATCCTCCACCGTGCCGCCGATTTTGATTATGGCGACACCGTCCGCCAGCACCGGCACCCCTTGCTCCGTATAGACTTCGGGGGTCGAGACGTCCAGCTTGTGGGACAGCAGCGACAGGAATTCGGCTTTTTGGAAAATCGGCAAAATAAACGCCCCACCGCCGCGCACGATTTTGATCCGGCGCCCGCTTTCATCGACCAGCGTATTGCGGCTGCCCAGCAGCGAGCCTGTAATGATCATCGCCTCGTCGGGGCTCACGGTTTTGTAACGGGCCCAGAAAGCCAAGCCGAGCACGACGAGAACGGCGACAACAAGAACGGGAATAAGCAGAAAATCCGGCATAAAACATCTCCTCTCAAGTTAGGTCTGCCTCATGCTACACGTTACAAATCAAGCTTGGCGACATAAAGCGTGCCGCCTTTGGCCTCCACCACGACGACGCGGTCGCCGGCTGCGATCGGCTCGCCGTCGAAGCTGGCGGCGATTTGGCTCGTTACGCCCGCCGGGCCGACACGAACGATAACCTCGCCGTAGCCCGTAGCAGGAATCGGGACGATCACTTCCCCCGGCTTGCCTTCCATGTCGCGGATCGAATAGCCTGTGGAATTCTCGGTGTTCTGCATCGGCCTGACGTATATGAAGTAAACGCCCGCGCCGATCACCGCCCCGCTAAGCAGCGAAAGCAGCAGCACCCCAGCCGTACCCAATGCCGTATACGCGTCAAGCAAAAGCCCGGCGCCGCCGAAAACGGTAATGCCTCCGACCAGCGTCATCGGCTGCAGCCAAGGCATTCCGTCCATCGACAGGAAATCCAGCGCCCCGTCCAGCGCCTGGCTGATCAGGTCCCCGAAAATGATCGCCACGACCGCATACAGCATCCCGCCGGCCAGACTCGCCCAGAACAAGGCTTCCACCGACGCCCCCCCTTTCGCCAATATCCATATTGAAATCCATATCTTGTAGAATATACGTCGTTATGGAGAATGAAGTTTCGTTTCAACACAAAAGCGCCCGCCCCGAAAAGAGGCGAGCGCTTGTCAAACGGCTGTCCGGTTTAATTGAAATAAACGGCTTTGCCCGTCCGGGACGATTCGTAGATCGCCTCAAGAATTTCGGAGACGACCAAGGCCTGCTCCGGCTTGACGACCAGCTCCTTGTCGTTCAGCACGGCGTCGATCCACATCCGGGCTTCAAGCTCCGCCGGATCCTCCGAGTTGCCCTCGTAGAACGCGACGCCGCCGCCGGTCAGCTCAATGTTCTTCACATAGAGGCGGCTGTTATGCTCGCCGTTAAAGCGCAGCCCTTCCTTCATATCGGCGCCCGCCTTCGTGCCGCAAAGCGTCACCTTCGCCTCGTCCACTTCAAGCGAATTGAGCGCCCAGCTCGATTCGAGCACGATTGACGCGCCGTTCTCCATCGTGATCATCGCGAACGCGGAATCCTCCACGGTGAATTGCTTCGGATCCCAAGGTCCCCAGGCGTTCGCCGCATTCTCGGTTTGCGAAAGCTTGTGGTAGGCGCGGCCCAATACGACCTTCGGCTTGTAATTGTCCATCAGCCACAGCGCCAGGTCCAGCGCGTGCGTGCCGATATCGATCAGCGGTCCCCCGCCCTGCTTCTCTTCATCCAGAAATACGCCCCATGTAGGAACCGCGCGCCGGCGGATCGCGTGGGCTTTGGCGAAATAAATTTCGCCGAGCTCGTCGTTATTGCAGGCATCCTTCAAGTAACGGGCATCCGGGCGGTATCGGTTCTGATAGCCGACCGCCAGCTTGCGGCCCGTGCGCTCTGCGGCTTCCAGCATGCGGCGCGCGTCGGCGGCCGTTTTGGCCATCGGCTTCTCGCACATGACGTGCTTGCCGGCCTCCAGCGCGGCGATCGTGATGTCGGCATGCGAATCGTTCGGCGTACAGACGTGAACGACATCGATCGTGCCGTCCTTCAGCAGCTCGCGGTAATCCTCGTGCACGACGGCATCCGCCGCGCCGAATTTGGTCTTGGCTTCCTCGGCGCGTTCGAGGACGATGTCGCAGAACGCGACCATTTCCGCCTCTTCCACTTTCGCGAGGCTGGGCATATGCTTGCCGGTCGCGATTCCCCCGCATCCGATGATGCCGATTCTAACTTTAGCCATCCGTTATTCCTCCCAATATTCGATAAAATAGGTCATTTTTCTTTTCGATGCTTGATTCTTTGTGGCAAGTCACACTAGAATAAAGTATATTGCGAATGATCCCGTAAAGTAATGCCGATTATGGCGACGCTTTTATGCGATTTTGTCCTGGGCGAGGTGCAGCATTGGAAGCTTATAACGAGAAAGTAGATTATGAAAACCCTCTCTTGTCGCTGAGAATCTTCCAGACGAAGCGGGAGGACGATCTGTTCATCGGCTGGCACTATCACCGGGAGGTCGAGCTGCTGCTGATCGATCAGGGCGAGCTGGACGTCTATACGGAAGACGACTATTATCATCTGGAACCGGGCGACATCGTCGTCATCGGCTCCTCCCAGCTGCACCGGGACAGAAGCACCTCGCGCGGTTTGCTCGAATATTACGTGCTCCAGTTCGATCTGGACCAGTTTTTCGACCATAGCACGATGCCCTATATCCGGTTTTTCACCGAAACGAAAAATCCGCTGAGCAAGATCAATTATATTTTCAGCGAGAAGCCGGAAGCGAAGCGGGAAATCGCCCGCTGCATCAAAGATATATTCAGTGAAGCCAAAACCAAATCGGCCGGTTACGAACTGGCCGTCAACATTCTGATCAAAACGATTCTTCTGCACCTGCTCCGGAGCGATACCCGGCACACGCTGGCCGAGCACGACGATTTCGACCGGGCGCGGCTGAAGCCGGTATTCGATTACGTCGAAGCCAACCTGACGGGCCGGATTCACGTCGATCAGGTGTGCAGGCTCGCGAACATGAGCTACTATTACTTCGTTAAGTTTTTCAAAAAATCGGTGGGCTTATCGTTCACCGAATATGTAAATTACCGGAAAATCAAATGGGCGGAGCGCATACTGCTCACCGAGGACCGCAGCATATCGGAGATCGGCGATGTGATCGGCATCCCGAACATGGCCCATTTCTACAAAATGTTCAAGAAATACAACGATTGCTCGCCGAAGGAATACCAGAAAAAAATGCTGGCATGGAACCGCAGATGACGCTTTTCGCATCATAACCCAAAATAAACGCTAAAGAAAGCCCGGACGCCTTATTTGGGCGATCCGAGCTTTTTCGGCATGACGAGCTTGTAGCCGACGCCGCGTATGGACTCAATTTGCACCGACTGCTGGTTAAGCTCCAGCTTTTTGCGAAGCGAGCTCACGTGCACGTCCACGGTCCGCTGGCCGCCGATATAATCGAAGCCCCATACGACGTTCATGAGGTCGTCTCTGGTAATAACCATGCCCGGACGCTGGACGAGGTATAACAGCACCTCGAATTCCTTCGGACGGAGCGGCACCGTTTCACCGCCGATCACGACCTCGTATTTCTCCGGGTAAATCTCCAGCTCGCCTGCGGCGATCACCTTCTCGTCCCGGTCGGCCGGCTGCGCGTCGTCGTTCTGCGAACGGCGCAGCACCGCGGACACCCGAGCCAGCAGCTCGGCGACGCCGAACGGCTTCGTGATATAGTCGTCCGCCCCGTGCTTCAGCCCTTGTACGACCTCTTCCTCCGCGTTGCGCGCGGTAAGTATAATGACGGGCGTACGGATGCCGTTCTGCCGAAGCTTGGTCAACACGTCAAAACCGTTCATGCCGGGCAGCATAATGTCCAGCACGATCAAGTCGAACGGGCGCTGCAGCGCGGTTTGCAGCCCTTCGGCGCCGTTGTCGGAAACCGTCGTCTCGTATCCCTCTTGCGTCAGATTGTAGGAGAGCAGGCGAGCCAAGGTCGGTTCATCCTCAACGACCAAAATGCGAACAGACATAACAACCCCTCCGTTAGGACAAATCCGGCTTTTACGATCATCATAGCATGATTATGCGGGCGAAGTGTAAAGGCATTGTAAAATGTCGACTAGGATTGCAGCACCGGCAGCTCGATCGTAAAGACGGAACCTGCTCCGACCTTGCTGTCCACCGCAATCGTCCCTTTATGCAGCTCGACAAGATGCTTGACGATCGACAAGCCGAGACCCGTCCCGCCCGAGCTGCGCGACCTCGCCTTGTCCACCCGGTAGAACCGTTCGAAGATGCGGGGCAGATCCTTTTTGGGGATGCCGATGCCCGTATCGGAAATGCGAATGCGGATGTGGTCGTCATCTCCGTCGACCTTCACCGAGACCCGGCCGCCTTCCGGCGTGTAGTTGATCCCGTTCGAGAGCAGGTTCATCACGATCTGGCGAAGCCGGTCCTCGTCCGCCTCCACGTACAGCCCGGGCTCGACCGACACGTCCAGGAGGATGCCTTTGCGGGACGCTTCCGTGGCGAGCAGCTCCACCGTTTTCTCGGTGAAGGAAGACAGCTCGACCGGGGAAAACTGCAGGGGCACACGTCTGGATTCCACTTTCGACAGCTCCAGAATGTCCCCGATCAGCCGGTTAAGCCGTTCGCTCTCGTCATAAATGATTTGCAGAAACGATTTGGCCGTGTCCGGATCGTTCACCGCGCCGCCCAGCAGCGTCTCCGCAAAGCCTTTGACCGCGGCGATCGGCGTCTTGAGCTCATGCGATACGTTCGCCACGAATTCGCTCCGCATCCGCTCCAGCCTGCGAATCGCGGACACGTCCTGAAGGACAAGCAGCACGCCGCCGAACTCGTCCCCAGAATGGAACACCGGCACGAGATTGATCTCCAGCAGGCGCTCCTCCGGGAAATAGAACGTGATCTCGTCGTGCAGATGCTCCCGCCTCTCCAGCCCTTCCTGGATGATCTGAGCGAGCTCATATTGCTGCTTCGCTTCGGCGTAATGGCGGCCCGCCAGCTCCCGCGCCGAGAAGCCGAGCACCTCCTCCGCCATCCGGTTGAGCAGCAGAATCCGGCCGCTCCGGTCGATCATGACGATGCCGTTGATCATGTTGTCCAGGACGCTCTCAAGCTGGCCTTCCTTCTGGCGGATACGCTGCATCTGGTCCTGCAGGCTTTCCGCCATCGCGTTGATCGCGACGCCGAGCTCGCCGATCTCATCGTTTTTCATGAGCGGCACCCTCGCCTGATAATCCATGCTCTTGATCCGTTTCGCCACCCGCGTAATTTGCTCCAGCGGGCGCGTCAGGCCGAGCGCAATCCGGTAACTGACCGCGGCTGCGACGATGAACAGGAGGAGCAGACCGGAAATCAGCACGACCCACATCTCCCCGACGCTTCGCTCCACATCCTGTATGTTCTTCGAAAGCCGGAGCACTTCGGAATCGGGCGCTCCGGGCCGCACCGCATAAGCCACGTAGAGCATTTTCTGCTTCACCGTGTCGCTTACGCGGATGTCGTTGCCGACGCCGCTTCGCTTGGCGTCGATTACTTCCGGGCGATCCGCATGGTTTTCCATCCGGCGCCGATCAAAGTCGGAATCGCCGAGCACGTCGCCGCCGCCGTCGATGAACGTGACGCGCATGCCGGTAATTTCCTTATAGCGTGCGGCCTGTTCGGTGTAATAATCGGCCGGCAGCCCGGCGCCGTTTTCTCCCCATTGCACGTCATCGAGCATCAGCTTGATATCGCGCACCATATTTTCCTGCAGCGCGGCTATATTTTCGCGTTGGAACGACTGCGCCATGAAATACCCGGCCGCCGAAACGGACAAGCCGATCAGAACGATCATGATGACGGCCAGCCGGGAGCGGAAGCTGTTCATGCCCTTCCTCCTTCTTTCTCTAGCTTGCTTTGTCGAATACGAAACGATACGGTTTTATCCTACATGGCGGGAGACCGGTTGCCCAGCTTCTCTTTTATGAAGTTTTTGTAAAACGTAATGGTGCAGCGTCGCGACCGGCTGCTGGATCAGAATTGCGAGCACGACCGGCACGGCTGCCAGCGGACTGAAATATTGCAGCGCGATGACGATGCCGAGCGAAATGTTCCGCATGCCGGTAGCGTAGGATACCGTCGCCTCGAGCTCCCTGCTGCGCAGCGGCCGGGCGCCGAAGAAGCCTGCCGCGTAGCAGACGCCGACAAGCAGCACGACGATCGGGACGAGCTTCGCCATGTCGGATTTCAGCGCGGTCACATACGGCTCGATGGCCGCGGCGTTCAGCACGACGACCGCGGCGAAGCACAGCTTGGACACCGGGCCGGTGACCGGTTTGGCAAGGTCGGCGATTCTGCCCTTGGTCGCTTCGCCCAGAAGCACGCCGGCGATCGTCGGGGCGACGACGATCAGCAGCAGATCCGTCATCATCGCCGGCGTATCCGCCCGGATCGAGGCGCCGAACAGCAGCCGGATGCCGGCCGGCACGACAAACGGGCTAAGCAGCGAATCGATGACGACCATGGACAGAATCATCGCCACGCTGCCGCCGGACAGGCCGACCCAAATGACCGAGGAAACGCCGAGCGGAATGAGCGCGAACAGCACCAGCCCGATCACGTAGGGCGATTCCGGCCCGTACAGGGCCGCCCCGATCGCATAGGCGGTCAGGGGCAGCGCGATATGCGCGATCAGCAGCGTCAACAGCATGGGCAGAGGCCGGGCGAAAACGAGGCGAAGCTGGCTGAGCCCGCAGCCGAGGCCCATCGTGAACGTCACGACGGCGAACAGCGCGGGGACGGCGGCAACGAGCGGAAGCAGCCCTTCGGCAAAAAGAAATCCCAGGAGCAAAGATCCGGGGATTAGCAGAAACATCCATTGTTCGAATATCCGGTTGAAGGCAAGTCCGAATTGCCGCATGCGCATAGGTCGTCACTCTCTCTGTAGGGTGCGGATGATGATGATAAAGCGCCGCTTTGTCTCGGGTGATGAGCGGAAAATGAGTCCCCGGCTTATTATTTAAACACCGGTTCCCTGAATTGGCCGAGCTTCGCGAGCGAATCCCGCTCGACGTCGGCGTGCAGGCTGTTGCCGTGCGCGTCCATCGTCACGATCGCCGCAAAGCCTTCGGTTTGCAAGTGCCACATCGCCTCCGGAATGCCGAATTCCATGAAATCGACGCCGTTCACCCGCTTGAAGCATTCGGCATAATATTGCGCCGCGCCGCCGATGGCGTTCAGGTAAACCGCGCCATGCTCCTGCAAGGCGGCAAGCGTCCTGGCGCCCATGCCGCCTTTGCCGATGACCGCGCGAATGCCGAACTTCTTGATGATGTCGCCCTGATACGGCTCCTCGCGGATGCTGGTCGTCGGGCCCGCCGCTTTAACTTGCCAGCCCTGCTCGTCCTTGAGCATAACCGGTCCGCAGTGGTAGATGACCGCGCCGTTCAGGTCGACCGGCGAATCGTGGTCGATCAGATGCTTGTGCAGCGCGTCGCGTCCGGTATGCATTTCGCCGTCGATGATGACGATGTCGCCGACGCGCAGCGAACGCACCTGCTCCTCGGTCAGCGGCGTCGTCAGCCGCACTTCGCGGCGCTCCGCGTTGGCGGCCGCCTGCGCCGCCGCTTCATCGGCGCTTGCTTTCATCGATACCTGGCCGCCTTCCGGGTACAGCCACTCCTTGATGTCGCCTGTTTCCGCGCTCAGCAGCACGCCTTGGCGGCGGTAAGCCCAGCAGTTATAGGCGACCGAGACGAAAAAGCTGGCCGGCAAACGGTTCATGACGCCGACCTTGCAGCCGAGCAGCGTCACCGCGCCGCCGAAGCCCATCGTGCCGATGCCGAGCTTGTTTGCATTATCCATGACGTATGCCTCAAGCTGCTTCAGCTCGGGGATCGGGTTCGTATCGTCGACCCGGCGGAAAAGCTGCTGCTTCGCCAGCTCGTAGCCGGTCGTGCGGTCGCCGCCGATGCCGACGCCGATGAAGCCGGCGCTGCAGCCCTGGCCCTGCGCCTGATAAACGGCGTGCATGATGCATTTGCGGATGCCGTCGAGATCGCGGCCGGCTTTGCCCAGCCCTTCCAGCTCGGCCGGAAGGCTGTATTGAATGTTTTTATTTTCACAGCCGCCGCCCTTCAGGATGAGGCGGACGTCGACGTCGTCTTTTTCCCACTGTTCGAAATGAATGACCGGCGTGCCCGGTCCCAGGTTGTCGCCCGTGTTCCCGCCCGTCAGCGAATCGACGGAGTTGGTGCGCAGCTTGCCGTCCTTCGTGGCGCGCGCGATCGCGTTGCGGATCTGCTGCTTCATCACGAGCTGGTTCGCGCCGACCGGCGTGTGCACGATGAACGTCGGCATGCCGGTGTCCTGGCAGATCGGCGAAACGTTGCATTCGGCCATCTCGATATTGGTGGCGATCGTCGACAGGGACAGACCGGCGCGGGTCGCGCTGTCCTCCGCCTCCTGAGCGACTTTAATCGCCTGGCGGACATCGCCCGGCAGGTTGGTCGACGTCTCGACGACGAGCTGATAGACGCTTTCTTCAAACTTGTGCATAACGGTGTGGCGGCTCCTCTCTGGTCGCTAGTCTGTAATAGTTTTATAATAATGGAGCGCGGAGCGATGTACAAGGCATCAATTTGATTGAACTGTCAACGATCAGCGACTCCGGTCAATACACGCGATCAACCGTTTCTCAATGTCAACGGCTATTTCCTTAAGCACGTCATTTTGCAGCATATCGATTAATGCCGTCGGCTTGGGAAGCCCTATTTTCGTCATGCCGTTCTCTTCATATACGGCGATCTTGCAAGGCAGAAAATAGCCGACAAGCGCGTTTTCGGTAAGCACCCGCTTTGCTTCGACCGGATTGCATACCTCGAGTATGTGATACGTCCGATTAAACTCCACACCTTTTTCCTTCAGCTTCTCCTTCATGTCCAACTGCCATAACACGCCGAATTGCTCTGATTTCAGCTGCTCCTGGAGATCGTCCATTGCCTGTATAGGCGTCTTGTTTGTTTCCACCGTATAATGGAACATGTAACCACTCCTTTGCTTTTTCAAATCATTGAATGAACAATGCGTCTCCCGCCTGATTCTCCGCTTACTTCGCTATATTGCCTCTCCAAGCGCTGATGCCACCTTGCAAGTGCACCAGCTTGGTATAGCCGTTCCTTTTAAGCATTCGAGCCGCGCTTTTGCTTCTCATGCCGCTTCTGCAATAGAGATAGATGCTGCACTCTTCCGGAATTTCCCCCAAGCGACGGCCAAGCTGCGATAATGGAATATTCCTTGCCCCGGGAATGAATCCGCCCTGGAACTCCGACGGTTCTCGGACATCAACCAGCATGCGGTTTGTCGAGGCTTCGATTTCCTTGCGAAAATCACCTTCTCTCAAGGTTCTTAATCCCTTCGTCGGTCCGAATCGTGTATACACAAACCAAACGATCAACAAAATAAGTACAACGTTGATCAGCGTATTCATATCCATTCACCGGTCTCCTTTATTTATCGGTTTTATCCATTCGTTTGTCCGCCTTAACGGCTCTTCACAAGCAATTCAATCGCTTGTTGGACCATCTTCCCGGTGTCGCCGCCCGTCTCCTTTTCTTCCAAGATGCACTGGTGCAAATTCTCCGCCACGATTTGCGCAATGGCCTTATCCGATGCGTTCCGTACGGCCGACAGCTGGCTTACGACTTCCTTGCAGGACTTCCCTTCCTCCATCAGCCGCAGCACGCCGCGCACCTGGCCTTCGATTCTTCTCAAGCGGGTTTTCAATTCATCCGTGTAATCGTATTCCATGGCTTATCCCTGCCTTCCAGATGACATATACGTGTATAGGTATATTATAAAGCAAAAAATAAAATCGATACATCCTCTATTTAAGTGGAACTATTGAATATACTCGTTATTTGAGTCTTCTGCAGCCGTCGGCGCGGTATTGGCCCGGCACCCCACATCAGCGCAAGCACCCGCCAGGGCGAACTGGAAAAGCCCCTGCTAATCTCGCCCGAATGCTCTCTGTGGGATCTTTTTGCGGGAAAAGCTCCCGTTAGTCTTGTAAAAATGTCTCCTGTATGGGCAACGTGCCGAATTACAGGGAGAAATTCCGTTAAATCACGACACGTACCTCGAAGATAGCAAATTAAAGGGAGCTTTTCCTGCTGCTTGGTGCGCAACCGCGTCCGACGCGTCTCCCATATAAGCCGCCACCCCGCCGTATTCGATGCTATCCATCAATTCCTCTTGCCGGAGACCAGGCAGATCCATGGTCATCGTGCATGCCACAAGCTTAACGCCCTGCTCTTGCGCCAGTTCGTGAACTATTCGTATCTATAAAATGGATGCCCATACCTTAACGGCGGTCGCGGCGATCAATACAACGAGACCATAGCGCAAAACCCGTACGTTTATTTTTGAACTGGCCCTGGAACCGAGCGGAGCACCGATCAAACTGCCCAGAACCACAAATACCGTCGGCCAAACAGGGAATGGAACTGCCGTTATTTTGCCGATTACACCGCCGATGGCCGAAATGAACACGATCGCAAGCGACGAAGCAATCGTGACCCGTGCAGGAATCTTCAACACCGTCAGCATAATCGGAATAAGAATAAACGCGCCGCCGGCGCCAACGACGCCGGACACCGTTCCCACCATAAAGGCGGCCGCTGCGGCGATCAATTTGTTAAATGCGATCTCTCCGTGCGCCGAGTTCTGCTTCACGCGGCTGGGTATCAACATAAGCACTACCGCAATGACCGCCAGCGTGCCGTAAATCATATTTATGATTTCTTCCTGCAAAAACCGGGAACCGAATGCTCCGACAAGACTCCCGAGCCATATGCTGCCGCCCATGTACAGCACAAGTCCCTTGTGCACGACCGCAGCCTGACCGCCTTTCGTACGAAAAGCGATGACGCCGGCCAACGAAGCGAAAAATACCTGAAACATGCTGATGGCCGCGACTTCCTGTGCGGTAAACGCAGCCAAGCCGAGACCGGATGGAACAAACAGCAGAAGGGGATAATTAATGATGGCTCCGCCTATGCCGAGCAATCCCGAGAAGAAGGAGCCGACAAAACCAAGCAACATCATGACCACAAATAGGAGAATGTCCATAAATCCCTCCTTGTTCCTCCTCGAACAATCGGCTATAATAAAACCAAGTAATTTCATCAGAAATAAGGTGATACAATATGCTGACCAATCTGAAGAAAATATTTGAAGATAAATGCCCGGCCTGCAAGGAACCGTTAACGTTAATCAACGAGACTCTATGCTGCACGAAGGTATGTCCGGAGGGGCACTATAAAGAAGAAAGCTATTGCTCCCTTGGAGTCAGAATCGTATATGACGGTTTAAAATAAGCGAACACGGGCGAGCGTGTTCGCTTATTTTGCTTGCTTCACCATTTAGATCTTTTTCACGAAAAATTTATAAACGCCGTTTTCTTCTTCATGTTTCATGAGTTCATGCTTCGTTTGCTTCACCCAAGCCTGAAAATCGTTGACGGAGCCTTTGTCCGTGGAGAGTACTTCCATCACCTGGCCGGGCTGCAGTCCATCGAGCGCCTTCTTCGCTCTAACGATCGGCATCGGGCATGCCATTCCTTTTGTATCGACAACAAGATCTGCCTGCATGGTTATGCCTCCTTTAGTGATCGTGTACAGCGCAGCGGTTGGGGCCAATCTCCATCTCACGCTGCTCTTCGTCACCGGGCTCGATTTTGCCCATATTGGTTTGCCGGATCTCCTGATACGAATTCGGATGCTCCGGCAGATTTTCCGTAACCAAGCGTCTGAATTCCGATTCCTCCTGGATATTCAGACCGCGGTTGCCGGCATAAAGTTCCGACAAACGAGCCGAAACCTCCCCCCCTTCGCCCAATTCGGATACCTTCCCGAAGTGAGCAGGAAGAACAATTAAATCCGGAGACAATTCTTTATAGCGGCTGTATAACGTCCGTCTGAGATCGCCTGCCCAATCTCCGGCTTGACCCGCCAGGTCCGGACGACCGATCGACTCGATGAACAAGATGTCTCCCGTCAGCAAATACCGGTCGTCCACGATCAGCGACGTACTTCCGATGGTGTGGCCCGGCGAGTAAACCGGCTGAATGCTAATGGTCGTATGTCCCACCTGAATGGCGTGGCCTTCTTCAAGCTTGGCATAATCAAACGTCACTTCAGCAGCATCCTTCGGCGGAAGCCAGTAGGTTCCTTGCGACTGTTCCGCCAGCTTTCTTCCGCCCGAGATATGATCGGCATGGAGATGGGTATCAATCGTGTGCTTAATCGTTACGCCCTGTTCTTCAGCGAAGCTCTTAAATACATCCGTCATGCGAAGCGTGTCCACCACGGCCGCTTCACCGCCTGAGGCAATCATATAAGACAGGCAGCCTTTCCCGATCCGAACAAACTGATAAATGGCGCCGCCGTCCTTTAAATCGCCTATTTTGACCGGCTCCAGATGCTCGCTCCAGGATTTCATGCCGCCTTCCAGATAGAACACCTGATTCCGGCCCGCCTCCGCAAGCTGCTCGGCCACGAACCTGGATGATCCTTCTTTGGCGCACACCACGAGAATCGGCCGGTCATTCGGGATTTGATCGAGAAGGTGATCCACGCCTTCAAGCAGCTCAAAGTAAGGGACATTGATGATATCGATTCCTTCGCCTTCGATCTTCCAGTCCTTGAAGTCGCTCTCGTTGCGCACGTCAAGAATGAACAATCCGTCTTTATTTAGCACCTTGCGGGTTAACTCCGCCGCTGTCATCGGGTTGATTCCTGCTGAAGTCGTCATCGAACATTCTCCCCTCCGTTTAGAACGTTAATGAAACATCGGCATCCTTCGCGAAATCCAGAAAAGTGACCGCGCCGCCGACCTCGATTCCTTCGATGAAATCCGCTTGCTGCAAATTCATGACATCCATAGTCATCTGGCAAGCGATAATTCTGACGCCCATCTCTTGGGCCATCGCTACCAGCTCCGGGATGGACGGCACGTTGGCATTTTTGAACCCTTCGGCAAAATGCTCCCTCCCCGCCGGCATCGGCAATTGATGATACGCTTGCCGGTGAATCAGGTTCAGTCCCTCGAAGGTGAAAAATATGGCCACTTCGGCATCGGTTGCCGCCGAAGCGGTTGCGATGTTGAAAACCTTATAAGCGTCGAACAGCCCGCCGTTGCTTGCGATGATCGCGACTTTCATAGACATATTGTTGTTCCCTCCATGTGCTGTTGTATGTCCGGGCTAGTGGCTCTTTTCGGCCGGACCCGTCCAACCGGCCATGCCGGATTCTACGTTTTTGACATGCTTGAATCCTTTATCCGTGAGCATCCGGCAAGCCAGGTCGCTGCGGTTGCCGGTTCGGCACACGACGTGAATCTCGTCGTCGGGATTCAATTCATGAATCCGTTCTTCCAGTTCACCGAGCGGAATGGGCGTTGCGCCCGGAATGCGGTTGAATGCGTACTCGGCCGGTTCGCGCACGTCCAGCACCGTGATTTTTTCATTGGAAGCAAGCTTATGCATCAGCTCTTCATGCGTTGTCGTAAAGGGATGCTTTTTTTCTTCCTTCACTTCATCCGGGCTCGCCTTGCGAAGATAATGCTTCATTACCTCGCGATCGTGTACGGTACCCAAATACTGATGCCCGGTGGTTTTCGCCCATCCTTGAATATCCGCGAGCGAGCCTTTGTCCGTGGCTTGGACTTCAATCACTTGGCCGGCGGCCAATTCATCCATTGCCTTTTTTGTTTTCACAATCGGCATGGGACAAGCCAGTCCTTGACAATCCAGCGTTTTATCCGCCCGGATTTCTGAATGCATTGACAATTCTCACACCCCCATCATTTATTCGAACAATTCCACCGCGGCAAAGCCAGTAGACCAACGTTAGTTTGCCAACGGCAGGCATGTTCATGCAATGCTGATTGCTGTACCGTTAAAAACCTTTCACAGCCAGGGAGTTATATACATATACCCCTATGGGTATTAATATACGCTGCGATCGCCCTCGTGTCAACACCTTCCTAAGAAAACTCATCACTTAGCTTACGGTCTTTAATGTGATACGATATAAAAACAAGGGCAACCTTGAAGCTTAGATGCCATTTTTTCCCGCATTACTCGATTTAGGCATCGGAAAGGAAAACCGATCTTTGGAGAGCCATTTTTTCGCTTATATGTACAGATTGCGCTATATCGAGCGCTGGAGCCTGATGCGCAACACGACGCCCGAGACGGTCGCCGAGCACTCCTACCATGTCGCGCTGCTGGCGCACATGCTCTGCGAGATCGGCAACCGCGTCTTCGGCCGGAAGCTGAACGCGGACCGGGTCGTCTCCATGGCGCTGTTCCACGATGCGACCGAGGTGTTCACAGGCGACATCCCGACACCGGTGAAGCATCACAACCCCAAAATGCTGGCAAGCTTTCGCGAGATCGAGGCGATGGCCGCCGACCGCCTGCTCGGCATGGTGCCGGAGCCTTTGCGCGACGCTTACGAGCCGCTGCTGGCCGGAGGTGCGGCTTCATCCGATTCGCCCGAACCGGAACGTGAGCTCCTGCCCTATCTCAAAGCGGCCGACCTGCTCGACGCCTACTTGAAATGCCTGTCCGAGCTCTCATCCGGCAACCGCGAGTTCGCCGTCGCCAAAGGCCAAACCGAGCAAAAGCTCGCGAAGCTCGCGATGCCCGAGGTCGAATGGTTCCTCACGCACATGGCGCCCAGCTTCGGCAAAACGCTCGACGAGCTGTCGGGGGACTAACGTGCCATCGCCGTCCAAGCATCCCGGCAAGCCGAAAAAGGGCTGGGTAGACAGCGAAATCACGCTGTCTACCCAGCCCTTCATCCGATGGAGAAACCCGCGTCTTTAATAGACACAAAGACATGGTTTCTCTTTGTTTTCCCCGACCTTCAGCCGGCTCTTACGCACCCGTCGACTTCCCCTAAACATGCCGCCATCGACTTATGTCTGGCTCTCTCAGCTTTTAACCATACGCACGGCTGCGCTCCTCATTCCGAATGCCCCCGTTGGATTTCATCCAGCGCAAATTTAGTTTCCATCCTCTTCTCTCCGCTATATTGGATTCTCTCCAACCAAATGAAACATCAATGACGCTTCAGAGGAGAAAACGGTCAATTCATTGGAGGTTTTCCAACATAAACCTAGCTTCCAGTGAAAAGAGGACGTTTTGTTGGATGATTTCCAACGCGGGATTGCATGACGAACTCACGATTGTCTAAAAGCGCCGCATCCGCTCAATCATAGACAATGCCAGACGATTCGTTCCTCTTGGACGCTGCCGACAAACAACCTTGCACAAATCCTATTCGCGCAGCCTTTCCACCGCTTTGCGCACCTCGACGAAGAGTTCCCGCCACTCGGGACTCGCATCCGGACGGATGCCGCCCGTGCGGTTGTGCTGCCCGAACGCTCCGGCAGTTGCCCATTCGTCATCAACTGTTTCTGACCGCCCGCGAACGGCCGGCACATCCGTTTCGATCGATTCCAGCCGTCCGCGATCGCGATCGTCAAGCCCTTTTAGGGCCGCTTCGTTCCAAGCCACCGCTCGCCACCTCCGCAATCCGTGAATTCTTACTGCCCTGCTCACTCCCTGCATCACAGTCGCCACTTATCACCGCACGTAACACACCGCTGATCGCGCGCGTCCGCCATTCCCCCACAATCCCGCTAGCTGTGAAGCCGGCTTCGCCGCAGCGTGAACAGGGCGCGCAGCTCGTCTTTGTCCAGCTCCGTGATCCAGCCCTCCGACTGTCCGACGACCTGCTCGTTCAGCGATTGCTTGCGCGAGAGCATGTCGTCGATCCGCTCTTCGAGCGTGCCGATCGTGATGAATTTGTGCACCTGCACGTCCTTCGTCTGGCCGATCCGGAAAGCGCGGTCCGTCGCCTGATTCTCCACGGCGGGGTTCCACCAGCGGTCGAAATGAAACACATGGTTGGCGGCCGTCAGGTTCAAACCGGTACCTCCCGCCTTCAGCGACAGCACGAACGCGCAGCCCGGCAGCTCCGGGTTCTGAAACCGCTCGATCATCACGTCGCGCTCCTTCTTCGGCACGCCTCCGTGCAAATACGGCACCGGCAGGCCGAGCCTTTTCTCCAGCTGAGCCTTGAGCATTGCGCCCATATCCACAAACTGCGTGAAAATGAGGCACCGCTCGCCCTCCGCCGCCACCTCGTCCACCATCTCCAGCAGGCGGGTCACTTTGCCCGAGCGTTCGCTGTCCCAGCGTTCGGGACGGCGCGGCACGTCGCCGAGCGTCAGCGACGGATGGTCGCACAGCTGCTTCAGCTTCGTCAGCGCGGCCAGAATCAGTCCGCGCCGCTGCATCGGATTCAGGCCGTCCAGGCCGTTCAGCAGCTCGGTCACCGTGTTTTCGTAAAGCGCTCCCTGCTCGGCGGTGAGGGACACGTAGGTTTTCTGCTCGTTTTTGTCCGGCAGCGCCAGCCGGATGTTCGGATCCTTCTTCAGCCGGCGCAGCATGAACGGCTTCACCCACTGCTGCAGCTGGCGGATCATGCCTTCCTCGCGCGTTTTCTCGATCGGCGCCACGACCTCGCGGCGAAATTCGGTCAAATTGCCGAGATACCCGGGATTCATGAAATCGTGAATCGACCACAGCTCCGTCAGCCTGTTCTCCATCGGCGTCCCCGTCATCGCAATGCGATGGCGGGCATTCAGCCTGCGTATGGCCGACGACTGCTTCGTGTACACGTTCTTTATATTCTGGGCCTCGTCCAGGCACAAGGTGTCCCAATCGACGGCCCCGAGCTCGTCTTCGTCCAGCGGGGCAAGCGCATACGAGGTGATGACTAGGTCGGCGTCCCGTACCGAATCCGCAAAATCAACGCCCTTCATCCGGCGCGCCCCGTAATGGATATGCACCTTAAGGCCGGGCGCGAACCGCTCCAGTTCCTTTTCCCAGTTGCCGATAACGGATGTCGGGCAGATGAGCAAGGATGGCGCATGCTCCGCATCGGCGGCATTCAGCCGCTCCTTCACATGCAGCAGATAGGCGGTGAACTGGATCGTTTTGCCGAGGCCCATGTCATCGGCCAGACAACCGCCGAGTCCGAATTGCCGCAGGAAAGCGAGCCACGACACGCCCTCCAATTGATAAGGGCGAAGCTCGCCGCGGAAGCCCTCCGGCTTGTCGATCACCGGCAGCTCGGAGGCGCGCTGCAGCCGCTCCAGCCAGGAAGCCAGGTGCGCGTTCAGCTCAATCTCGGCCTGCGGGCCCCGTCCGGTTCCGTCTTCCTCGTAGCCCTGCAGCGGCAGGCCGCCGCGCAAATGCCATTCCAGCACGTCCCGGAACGACATCCCCTTCGACTTGCCTTTGCGCTTCATCCACTCCCGGATCAGCTTCACATCGTTCGGGTCCAGATGCACCCATTCCCCGCGTACGTTCAGCAGCCTCCGGTTGTCGGCCGCCAGCCGCACAAATTCCTCCTCCGACAGATCGATATCGCCGACCGCCAGCTTCCAATCGAAATCGACGATCTGGTTCAAACCGAACATCGGCTGCTCGGCTGTGCCGACCGACGATTTCACCTTCGCGCGAAGCCGCATCCGCCGGCTGCGCGCCGCTTCCCACCAGGCCGGCAGCATAACCGGGCAGCCCGCCTGCAGCAGCCGCACGCTGCCGTCCTGCAGAAACCGCCAGGCCTCCTCCTCGGACAGCGCGAGCCGCAAAGCCGCGGGATTGCCGGCGTCGCCGGCCAGCTCCGGCAGCGCAGCCGTCCATTTCGCTTCCTCCTTGGCCAGCTTGGGTCCGAGCCATCGCTCCCACTCGGCCGGAGGCTCGCCCGATTCCGCCTGCCATGCGCCGCTTTCGCCGCGCGCAAGCCGAACGGTCCGCTCCGGCTCCGACCGTTCGCGCAGCATGACGCGCAGCCGCCAGCCTTCGCGTCCATCCGGCTCCACCAGCTGCAGCGCGGTGCGGAACGGCGTTTCATCCGGCTTCCAGCCGATGCCGACCAGCCAATCGTCCTCATCCGCCGCCGTGCGGGCCGACAGATCGGCGCCCGTGCGCCCGTTCAGCCGTAGCAGCGCGTCCGCCGCCTCCGGTTCGGAGGCGATCACCTCTTCCACCGCTTCGCCGAGCCAGCCCTCCACCCCGACGAGCCCCAAAGCGGCGGCTTCGCTCATCAGCACGGTCCATTGCCGCCGCGCCGCTTCCTCCGCGCCGGGCGGAGCCGCGCTCCAGCGGCGTTTGCCTTCCGACCAGCCGGCCAGGTCGGGCGCATACCAGCCGGACAGCATCGCCCGCCGGATCCACTGAGCCGTCCGGCGAAGCAGCTCCGCCCGAGGGCTCCAGCTCACTTGTATAAGCCGCAAGTGGCCCGGCTCGGCCATATAATCCATCGCCAGGAGCGGCGACAGCAGCAAGCCCTCGAGCGCGCCTTTCTGATGCTTGCCCACACTCTCCCCATACCAGGATGCGGCGTGCCGGCCGAAAAGCATGCCCCGCAGCCGCTCGAGCGGGGCGTTCCATTCAGGCGCGATCAGCCACAGCCCTTCTCCCGGCAGCCAGTAGGCGTCGAGCTCTCCGATCGCCGTCCCCATCCTGCCGGCGGCCGCTTTCATCCCTGCCGTTCCCGGTCCGATCATGTTACGAGCTTTCCTTTCTTCATTTCCTCCTGCAGCGCGCGCAGCCTGGAATACTTCCGGTTAACATGGCCGATATACCTGGACCATACCGCGCCCCTGCCGGTCGATTGATACAGCTTCTCGAGTCTTTTCAGCAGCTTGACGGCCGTCCTGTAGCCTTGGCGGTTGCGCGACCGGATCGATTCGTCCACCGCCTGGTGATAAAGCGGGATCAACAGGCCGGGCTCCGCCTTGGCCGCAATGCGCAGGTCCTGCGCGTCCAGCTCGTCGGGCCGCATCCCCATATACAGCTGCAGATCGGCCCACTCCCGAAACTTGCCTCTCTCCAGCCAATGTGCGGACAGCTCCGGATAAGCGTAAGGCAAATGTCCCGTCATGAGCCGAGTCCACCGGTCCGATTCCGGCTGCTTCACATCGGCCTCCCGGCACAGCTTCAAATAAGGCCGCAGCAGCGCCACGTTCCGGCAGTCAGCCAGCCGCCCGCGGATAAAATCCAGCCATTCCGCGAGCGCGTCGAACCGCTCCTCCTCGAGGCAATGTCCGGCGAAAGCATACACGATAAGAGAGGTCCGCTCGAACGGCGTCCGCGACAGCGCTCCGATCGCCTCGCTGTTGCGGCCCTCGCGAAAATCAAGATGGGCGAGCGCCGCATGCAGCGCGGCGGATGGTTTGCCGCCGTCCGCCGGCTCGGCCAGCAAAGCGGTCAGCTTGTCGCGTTCCGACCGGCGCCACTCCGACACCTCCGCCATCCGCTCCCATAAGACGTGATACATGAAATCCCAACGCAGAAGCGTATAATCTTCGTTCAAGGAGGCGTCCCGCAGCGTTTCGTTCAGGAAAAAAAGCCATTCGCGCTCGTTATCGGGCAACGCGTCCGCATCCAGCTCGGACACCAGCTCGTTGAAATTGCCGATCCAGGGATCGACCGAGCGGGTGAAGGACATCTCATAATAATAACGGTTGTAGGCATCCGTAGAGGCATAAGCCCGCTCCACCTGCTCCAGGACGAAGGCGACCGCATGCAGCCAATGCAGGCGCTGCAGCCGTTTCGGCCAATTTCTCGCTTTGCCCTTGAGCTCCTGAAGGATAGGCTGGAGCGGGTGCAGCGAGTGCTTGCATTGCTTCCACACGCCGCCGTAATGTTGCTCGAACCACAAGCGCCAAGCCTGCGGGCCGTCGGTATGTCCGGGAGGCGAGTCGACCGAAGCGCCTGATGCGTTTGGTGCATTTGATGCATTTGACGAGCCCGAAGCCGCCGGTCTCTCACGCCCGCCGCCTGGCTCACCATCGCCCGTCATGCGCTGGAAAGACGCCTCCGCGTCCTCGCCCGCCGAAGCGATATATTGAAAGAAAACCGCCGCCATATGCTTGCAATAGTCCTCGAACGGACAAGTGCATGTGCTGTAAGCGAAGTCGTCCGTGTCCAGCGTAACCGCGTATACGGCGCTTCCGTTCACGGCCCCGTAGACGGTGTTGCCTTCGACGACCTCGGTCACGAACACGCGCCGATCGCGGTAATACTCGTAGCCCCGCCGCAGTATTTGGTTCGCCGCACGCGTGCCGAGTTCCCGTTCCAAATAATCCGTTTGATCCTCCGCCAAACGGTTCGTGACAGTCATGGCACCCTGCTCCTTCCCTCATCATGCCCGGAACCGTTTCCCTGAAGGCGTCCTTATATTATACCAAACAAAAGGCTTTCCTGCCGAAAAAATCGGCAAGAAAGCCTTGTTAGCGCCCTGCGCCCCCGTCATCGGACCGTTACGGTGCAGCCCGCCCGGTCAGTGGGGAATTGCCTCTCCCGTGACCGCCGCGGGATGGAAAGCATCGCCGCGGAGCTTGCAAAAAAGGCTCCGCCCGCTGCGGAACCTTGGCGCGCCGTACACGAGCCGGCTATTCGTCACACACCGTTTTTGGCAAAAAAGCTGCGAAGCGCCCAGCCCCGCTCTCCGCGTTTCTTGTAACGGGGGAGGGTGCGGTATACGTCCAGGGCTTCTTCAAAAGCCCGGCGGGCTTCCCCTTTGCGATCCAGCGCTTTGTAAATGCGGCCCATTCGGTAATAGCCTTCACAGGACGAGGAATGTATGCCCCGGAACGCCTCAAGATAGCCGAGCGCCTTGGCGGCGTCCTTGCCGGCCGTGACGGATGCCAGCCGCAGATAAGGCTCGCCGTATTTGACCCGCGGGTTGATGTCCAGCGCCTGCAGAATCGCCTGCTCGCCTTCGTCCGTCTTTCCCGTATGCAAATAGGCCGTCCCCAGATCGTCCCAATATTCCGCAGAATGCTCCATCGTATCGCCGATCGTTTCGAGCACGCGCCTGGCGCCGGCGTAATCCTTCTTGTCGAGCAGGAGCCGCGCAAGCTCCATTTTGGCCGATACGTCGTTCCGGTTGAGCGACAGCTGCTGCCGGAGCTTGGCGATCCGGCTGCGGCGTTTGAGCGGTTTGACGAAGCTCGGCGTCAGGCCGACGAAACGCCGGTCCAGCAAATAAAGCGCCGCCAGCAGAACCACAATCGCCACGAACGGATTGCCGAAAATATACCACAACAAGCCGAACAACAATATTTTCGCCATACTGCCCCCATCCCGAATACAGTGTCAGCTACCATTGTACCATATTAGGAAGCGGGGAAACCTGCGCCCTGATTAATTTTACAGCAGCTCGGCCGCGCGCGCGTTCGCTTCGACCTGCTCGGGTGTTTTGCAGCCCGGTATGACGCTATGTACCGCAGGATGGCGCAAGCACCAGGCCAAAGCCCATTCGGACATCGGCACGCCTTCGGGAACCTCCTCCTCGCGGATCCGTTCCACCTCGTCCAGCATTCGGGCGCGTTCCTCCACGGCGGCGTTGCCCCTCGAGCGATGGTCGTTGTCGGGGAACACGACGCCTTTGCGGTATTTCCCGCTCAGAAACCCGCTTGCCAGCGGCACTCTCGCCAGAACGCCCAGGTTTTGCCGCTCGCAGGAAGGAAAGACCTCCGCTTCGGGCTTGCGGTCCAGCCGATTGTATACCACTTGAATGACGTCGGCCCCGTAGTCGGTCGCTTTGTCGGTCTGATAGATATTGGTGTTCGCCCCGATCGAGATGCCGAGGCAGCATATTTTGCCCGCCTGCTTCTGCTTGTCGAGCATCGTCCACAACGCGTCGTTGTCGAAGTCCCGGTCAGGCAGCGAATGGAATTGGTACAGGTCGACGTAATCCGTCTGCAGCGCGCGCAGCGAGTCCTCCAGCTGCTTTTGGACGGCCTCGGGGGACGCTAAGTCGTCACGCGAAAAATTCGACTTGAACCGGTGCCCGAACTTCGTCGCCACAATCCAGTCCTCACGCCGGTCCTCCTTCAGAAAACCTCCGATCAACCGCTCCGACAGATGATCGCCGTAGCATTCCGCCGTATCGATCAGATTGATCCCCAGCTCCTTGCCGCGGCGGAGCACAGCGTTCGCCTCTCCCTGCGAATAGTCGACGCCCCATTCGCCTCCGAATTGCCAGGTGCCGATTCCGATAACCGAAACGTTCAATCCTGTACGTCCGAGCAATCTGTACTTCATCGTTTCCTTTTCCTCCCGCCGGATTGCCAATAATTTGTTTTAGTTGAACCGGGCCGTGCGGCAGCCGCTCAGGCGTCAAGCAGCAAATAAGCCGTTTGATCCGGGGTCAGCTTCGTTTCCGCCGCGCGCACGTTGTCGAGCAATTGGCCGACCGTGCGGCAGCCGAGCACCGGCACGACCGTGAAAGGCTGCGCCAGCAAATAGCCGAGCACGATCGACGTCACCGGAGTTCCCGACTGCCGCGCAAGCATCTCCACCCGCTCCGCCCGCCTCATGTTGAAGTCGGAGCCGTACATTTTACGCTTATCGGGATCCAGCGATTCGAACGGAATGCCGTCCGCCAGCTTGCTGAAGAAGCCGCCCGCCGAAGAAGCATAAGGGAAAGCGGCTATGCCCCCGTCCCTGAACAGCGTATACAACTCTTCATCCATGGCGACCAGCGCCGGATCGACGAAGCTCGGATCCGCTTCCGCGAGGCTCCACATCGTCTGGCCTCCGACGAAGCCTTCCTGGCCCGACTTCACCGCGTAGATGCCCGCCTCTTTAACGCGCGGCGCCGTCCAGTTGGCAAAGCCGAAATGCCGGATCAGCCCTCTGCGAACCTGCGCGTTCAGCGTGTCGATGACCTGCTCGACAGACTGCGTCCGGTTGTCCCAATGAACGAAGTACAGATCGATGACGTCCGTCTGAAGCCGTTCGAGCGTGGCTTCCAGATCCTGCGCAATCCATTCTGCCGGCCGGCAGCATTTGGCGGCGAGCAGCCATTTGTCCCTGTCTCCGCGCTTGGCCAGCCATCTGCCGATCATCCGCTCGCCTTCCCCCGGCGTATCCGTCGCCCGGTGCGCATAAGCGCCGGCCGCGTCGATCAGATTGCCCCCCGCATCCCCGAAAGCATCCATCAGCCGCTCCGCTTCATCCGGCCCAACCGTATCGCCGAAGCCCGCCGTACCGAGGCACAGGATCGATGCTTCCATTGTCGTGCGCGGCAGTTGAACCCGTTTCATTCAAGCATCACTCCTAACGTTGTCCGCAGCCATGCTTCCCTGTTCGCTCCGCAGCGACAACCGTCAGGTCGAGGAAGCATTCGCCGTCATTGGCGAGTGCCGTCCTCTTTTATTCACCATTTTTCGGTGTCATTCTATCATATAGCCGCGGATTGGGCAAAAATGTTTTATTCGCGGAAAACGGTCGCTTGTTCGGGCATTTTAAATCGGACGGGCATGTATAGGATCGGTTTTCTCTTTCTAGAATAAGGGTAATCTTTAGACGTACCTTATTCCAATTTGTTCAGGAGGGATTGCCGATGCCGAGCAAAACGACGGAGAAGGAAACACTGCAAAAACAAACGTTCCCGCCCCAGGAGCAGCACCGACAGCCGGGCGTTGAAACCAAAATGCATCCCAAACCGGAAATCGAATCGCCGAATTATAAGGCAGCAGGAAAGCTGCTGGGCAAAGCCGCTCTCATTACCGGAGGCGACAGCGGGATCGGCCACGCCGCCGCCATCGCGTTCGCCAAGGAAGGCGCGGATGTCGCAATCGTCTATTTGAATGAAGACAATGACGCGCAGGCCGCCAAAAAGCGGATCGAGGAGCTGGGCAAGCGCTGCCTGCTCATCCCCGGCGACATCGGAGACGAAACGTTCTGCCGAAAAGCGGTCGAGCAGACGGTGCAGGCGTTCGGCAAGCTCGACATCCTCGTCAACAATGCCGCCGAACAGCATCCGCAGCAAAGCATCGAGGATATTACGGCCGAACAGCTGGAGAAAACGTTCCGGACGAACATTTTCTCGATGTTCTTCCTGACGAAAGCGGCAATGCCCCATCTGCAAAAGGGCGCGTCGATCATCAACACCTCATCGATCACCGCTTACGAAGGAAACCCGATGCTGCTCGACTACTCGTCGACGAAGGGCGCGATCGTTTCCTTCACGCGGGCGCTCTCGAACAACGTGTCGAGCAAAGGCATCCGCGTCAACGCCGTGGCGCCCGGACCGATCTGGACGCCGCTCATCCCGTCGACGTTCGACGCCGGGAAGGTGGCCAAGTTCGGCTCCGACACGCCGATGAAGCGCGCCGGCCAGCCGTCCGAGCTCGCGGCGGCTTACGTATACCTGGCCAGCGACGACTCGACCTATATGTCCGGCCAAACGCTGCACCTGAACGGCGGACAAGTCGTCAACGGGTAAACGGGCATCCGGCGGAAAACCGCCGAAGCCGAAAAACGTCAGAAAGGAGTTCACCCCTCCTTTCCGACGTTTTTTGTGCATTGGCTATTGAAATGAAATGTCAGGTTCGACCGTGCCCATGACGTTTAGAGTTGTAGACTCCGGGTGCATGCGCCTGCCTGGATATGGTCGGCACCTGCCGAAACGGCAAGCTGGTACATTTCCTGAAACGGGACTCCACTCTGTTTTGCAGTCTTTGCCACATCCTCATACTCGGGCGAAAAATGAAGAACCTGATCTCCCCTGATCGCCAGTTTAATACGAACAGGTCCATACGGTGTCTCAATCGTCATAAATGCTCTGTCAAGGATCCGTCTCATCCATTTGGTTCGCCGCACCCCCAGCGTCGCGGTTTCCCTCAGCAATACATCTTCACATCTCTGCAGAGATGCATCGGGAACCAGTACGGTTATAAGCGTGCCCGGGCGGTTTTTTTTCATATAAATCGGCGTGTAGAAAACATCCGCAGCTCCGCTCTCAAACAATCGTTCCATCGTATAACCGAGCGCTTCTCCGGTCATATCATCCAACTGGGCTTCTACGACAAAGATGGATTCTTGTCCGTCGAGGTCCGGCTTTGGCTGCATCAGCAAAGCCCTCAGCACATTGGGATGCGCAAAATCTTTCGTGCCCGCGCCATACCCGACTTTCTCGATTGTAAGCGGCGGCAGGCCGCCGAATTTCTTCACAAGCGCCTTTAGGATGCCTGCGCCTGTCGGAGTTGTCAATTCACCGGCCGCGTTCAGCTCGGCCAGAGGAATACCGATCAGCAGCTCGGCTGTGGCCGGAGCAGGGATCGGATACAACCCATGGGCCATCTTCACTTTTCCTTGCCCTGTCGGAACCGGCGATGCGTAAATCTCCTCGATTTCGAGGTTTTCCAGAGCTAAACAGACGCCAATCGTGTCGATAATGGAATCCATTGCACCCACCTCATGGAAATGGACTTCCTCCGGCGTCACGCCATGGATTTTCCCTTCCGCCTTCGCGATGGCTTGAAACACGGCGGCGCTTCGCTGTTTCACCCTTTCAGGCAGTCCACTCCCTTCAATCATGCGAATAATATCCGCGGCTTTTCGGTGCGAATGTCGGCGGTGATCATGCCGTCCGCCATCCGGCTCATGTCTATGGGAATGAGGGTGTTCACCGATATGTAAACGCAGCTTCTTGGCAGAAATTCCCCGTTTGTCGACCGGATCGATATGCATGGTAAAAGGATCGATAGGAAGCGCTCTGAGCTGCTCTTCAATGTAGGAGAGATCCGCGCCCAAATCGATCAATGCCGCCAAGGTCATATCTCCGGCAATACCGGAGATGCAGTCCAGGTACAATGCCTTCATTTTGCTCCCGCCTCCATCACCAGTCGTTGAATAGCTGCGGCTTGGTAACCGGCGCCGAAGCCGTTATCGATATTCACCACGGAAACCCCCGCGGCACAAGACGTCAACATGGACAGCAGCGGGGTCAAGCCATGAAAGTGGGCTCCATATCCGATCGATGTGGGGACGGCAATGACCGGCCGCCGCACCATTCCGCCGACTACGCTGGCAAGCGCTCCTTCCATGCCTGCCACCACGACCAATACATTCGCTTCTTGAAGCTTGTCCCGATAAGCCAACAGCCGATCAATACCGGCCACACCGACGTCGTATATTTTCTCGACCCGGCACCCCATCCATTCGGCGGTACCCGCCGCTTCTTCGGCAACCGGCAAGTCGGAAGTGCCCGCACATAGAACAAGAACTTTGCCCGCAAATCGCTCGGCAGACCGGCCCAGGCTGATTAAACGGGAGACCGGATCGTAGCAAGCATCGGGGAAATCTTGTTTCACAGCCTGCGCCATTTCCTCTGTGGCAAGCGTTACAAGCGCTTTGCCGTGAGCTTTCATCAGGCGTTCAAAAATAGCGGCTACCTGGGCGGCCGTTTTCCCTTTCCCGAAGATCACTTCAGGACAGCCCGTTCTCGCTTCCCTTGCATAGTCCACTTTGCTGAACCCCAAGTCCTCAAACTGATTCATGCTGCCCACTCCAACCTCCTGCCGATGACAGAACCTGATTCATGCTTCCGCTGCGGTATCCGAACAAATCGAGCGTGACGTATTTATAGCCATACGATTGCAGGGTGCTGCCGATTTTGTCGAGATTGCGCATAATGATTGGCATCTGTTCGGGCATCACTTCGATTCTTGCAATCTCCCCATGCGTCCGGACCCTTACTTGGCGTATGCCCAGGGATTTTATGAAGGCTTCCGATTTATCGATTTTCGTCAACTTTTGTTGCGTGATGGTTTCACCGTAGGCGATGCGCGAAGACAGACAAGCAAAGGAAGGTTTATCCCATGTCGGCAGTCCGAGCTCACGGGATAATTCCCTGATTTCTTCTTTATGCAAATTCACCTCGGCCAGAGGCCCTCTTACCCCATACTCTTTTGCCGCCTGTGTACCTGGCCGGTGCTCGCTCATATCGTCCGCAATCAGTCCGAAAACCACATTCTTGTAACCGTTCCCGGTCATGATCGGGATCAAGTGCTCGAATAAACTTTTTTTGCAAAAATAGCAGCGGTTAGACGTGTTTTCGCTGTATCCCGGGATCGCAAGCTCCGATGTTTGAATGATTTGATGCGAAGCCCCGATAAGTTCGGCCAGCTTCTTGGCTTCCAGCAATTCCGCCGACGGATACGTTTCCGAATCGGCGGTTACCGCCAAAACATTGTCAGGCCCGAGCTCATCCAAAGCCACCTTAAGCAAAAAGGTGCTGTCCACTCCTCCGGAAAAAGCGACGACTACACTCTGCATATTTCTAAGCGTCTCTTTTAATGCTTCCAGTTTCCCATGCGGCACGCTCATTCTCCTTTCCCCACCTTTCCCGGTCGACCGCGCGAAACGGGCGAATCGTCATTCGCTTTCCTCTCGTTCCCTCACGCGATGGATGTCGGCGAACCGAACACGGAGGTATAGCCGCTGATCGAGCCAAGAATGCGTTCCGCCTTTTCGTCGTTCATCGATCCGAACCGCTCGACCGCATCGACGATTTTGGGGAACAAGCGGATATCCCCTGCGCTGGCAAAACCGGCCACCCCCGGAAAAGAAAGCACAAAATGCACGCAAGCGTCGATGACTTCCTGCCTGTCAAAGGGCTCGTACCACGTCGCGTATTGACGCTGTTGATCCTCGCCCCACGGAGCCTTGGCGATCGCCTTAATCACCCGAACGGCGGCGTTCTGTTTGTTGGCTTCTTCCATTAGCGCGTCAAACGCTTCGCGGTATTCGGCTAAAGCGTACATGTAATAATTGAGCGGAAGCAGAACGGTCTCAAACGGGAACCGGCGAAGCGCTTCCAAATGCGCAATAGGAGCTTCGTGCCCATGGCCCGTAATGCCGATCGCTTTAACGACCCCTTCTTCTTTCGCTTCAAGAGCCGCTTCCAGAGCGCCTCCTTTTTCCGTACATCTATCCAGCTCTTCCACGGTTCCCACAGCATGCAGTTGAAGCAGGTCCACGGAATCCACCTGCATCCGTTCCAAAGAACGGTAAATTTCTTCTTTCGCTTCCTTTTTCGATCGCTGTCCGGTCTTTGTAGCCAAAAAGATGTCTTTCCGCACCTTGCTGATGATCGGACCCATCCGCACTTCGGCATCCCCGTAACTGGCGGCGGTGTCAAAGTGGTTAACGCCGTGCCGGAGCGCAAAGGAGATAGATTCATCCGCTTCTTCCTGCGTTACGTTACCCAGACTGGCTGCGCCGAACATAACCACCGAACCTTCAAAACCCAAACGGCCTATTTTTCGCTTCAACATATACGACGCACCTCCTGCAAAGTTTCACACGATTCTATTGTATTATTATCTTCACTGATAAACCAGCAGCGCTTACATATATTTTATCCGTTAATCCTCTCACCGTAAAAAGTGCTTGAACTATGACGAAGCGTGTTCAAAAAACACCTGTGTCGTTGCCCAACGGCAACGACATAGGCGTTGTTCTCAGCTTCGAGGCCCTTATTGTTCCAACCCGATTGCCAGGCAGTTGACGTACGGCGTCGGCCGCCGCTCCGGCAGCGAAACGACCAGCGCGCCGTAAGGCTGGTCGAACGCCACATCCCCCGCGCCGAGCAGCCGTACGGATTTAACTTTGTCTGCGGGCGTCAGACTCCGGATGACGGCTCGGTTGTCCTCCGGCCATCGCATCTGGAACGCGTAAAGCGTATTCCCCTTCTGCGTGAAACGGAAATCAGTCGCGTTCCAGTCCACTTGATCCTCTTTGAAGTGGTCGATCACCACGCGAGAATGGCCTTCTCCCGACACGCGGAACGGACGCGTGCCGTACACGCCCTCTCCGCACGTTGTGAACCATTTGGCCATTTCTTGGAGGATGTGGATGCACTCGTCGTCTATTGTGCCGTCCGGCTTCTGTGGAATGTTAAGGAGCAGATTGCCGTTCTTGGCGATAATGTCCACCAGGATTTCGATGACGTGCCCCGGCTTTTTATATACGCTCTTCACGTTGTAGAACCAGTCTCCGACGCACGTATCGGTCTGCCACGGAGCCGGCTTGATATCCGGCTCCTGACTGCGTTCGATATCGAGGACGCCGACGGAATAAATCTCCTTCCGGCGGTCTTTCTGGTTATAGACCGCACGATTCACGCCCCCGTTGGCCGCCGCGCTGGTGTTGTACAGATGAGCGACCGCATGGAGTCCCGCATCGAACGCCGGGTCTTCCAAGGAGACGTCCTTTTTATCCCATGAACTGGCAAACGGCAGCCCGCCGTCAGAATACAGGAGATCCGGCTGGTACCTGTCGATGACTTCCTTGATGACGTTGAACCAGCGTTGATGCCACCAAGGGTTGGACGTATACCAGGGATCCGCCGGATCGAACTGCTTCTTGTCCGGATGATAATGCTCCCGGTTCGGTAAATACAAATCTTCGTACCCGGTATCATTGCCGTCATAAGGGATGCCTGCGTAAGGGCCCTCCTTGTCCCGGCCTTTATTCCATTGATGCCAACTGAACGTCGCCCCGAGATGCTCGGTCAGGCCGAACGGCAGGCGGCGGCGGGAAGCGGCGTCCTTCCACAGTGCGACGATGTCTTTCTTCGGTCCCATGTTGACCGAGTTCCAGCGGTGGATTTTCGAATCGTAGTTGAAAAAGTTGTCGTGGTGCATGGCCTGGGCAACGAAATACTTGGCGCCGGCCGCCACATACAAGTCCATCAGCGCTTCCGGATCGAATTTCTCCGCTTTCCAGAGCTTTACAATGTCTTTGTAGCCGAATCTCGAAGGATGACCATAATGGCGGATATGGTACCGGTACTGGTCGGAACCTTCGTAATACAAGTTGCGGGCGTACCAATCCCCATACATGGGCACCGATTGGGCGCCCCAGTGAGACCAGATGCCGAGCTTGGCGTCCCGGAACCATTCGGGACACTCATACCGTCTCAACGATTCGAAAGCAGGATCAAAAGGACCTTTCGCAATAGTCATTTGCAGCATTGTTCAGCACCCCCCATCGTTGATAAGCGTTAAAATCTTTTAGAATGTAATCCGGTATTGCGCGCCCTGCACGGTCTCGAACCGGTATGCGCCGGCTTCGGAAATTTCCGCGGCGACAGCGTTTCCCCCCTCGGCGACACGGAACGCCTCCTTGGCGGCAACGGCGCACAGTCCGCCGTTATGCGAGACGATTTCCGCTTCGACCAGCCGGCCGCCGTCCCAGCTCAGGCTCACTTCGAATCCGCCGCGCGCGCGAAGGCCCTTGACGTACCCCTTCGGCCAAGCTTCAGGCAGTGCGGGCAACAGTTGAAGATAGCCTTGATGAGACTGCAGCAGCATTTCGGCAATGCCTGCCGTGGCGGCAAAGTTGCCGTCGATTTGGAACGGCGGATGCGCGTCGAACAGGTTGGCATAAACCCCGCCGCGATGATAGTTCTCCGGCTCGTCCTCCCTGACAAGCTTCAGCAGATTGGATAGGAGACGCAGAGAACGGTTGCCGTCTCCGAACCGGGCCCACAGCGCCACTTTCCAGCCGAGGCTCCAGCCTGTGCCTTCGTCCCCGCGCCGTTCGAGCGACTGCCTGGCAGCCGCGAACAGCTCCGGAGTCCCGCGCTCCGTCAATTGCCGGCCGGGATAGACGCCGAACAAATGGGAGACGTGACGGTGATGAACGTCTTCGTCCTCGAAATCCTTCGACCATTCCTGCAGCTGGCCATATTTGCCGATTTGCAGCGGCAGCAAACGTTCCTTCGCGGCGGTGAGCTCGTGCTTGAACGCCTCGTCGGCTTGCAATATTTCGGACGTTTCGATGCAATTCGTGAACAAATCCCAGATCAGGGAGAGGTCCATCGTGGTCGCGGCGCTGACGCCTGCGAGCCCGCCCTCTGTCCGGAACTTATGCTCCGGCGAGGTGGACGGCGACGTAATCAGCCGGCCGGTTCCGTCGTCGAACAGCCAATCCAGGCAGAAGAGCGCCGCCTCTTTCATGATCGGGTACGCTTTGTCGCGCAGGAACGCGGTGTCCCGGCTGAACGCATAATGCTCCCACAAATGCTGGCACAGCCAGACGCCGCCCATCGGCCAGCTCGCCCATACGGGATCGCCGTGCCCGAAGTCGCCCACGGGGCCCGTTTGCGCCCAAATATCGGAGTTATGATGGGCCGTCCAGCCGCGCGCGCCGTAATTGACCTCGGCGGTCTTGCTGCCGTTGTTCGCCAGGTTGGCGATAAATTCGAGCAGCGGTTCATGCAGTTCGGCCATATTGCACGTTTCCGCAGGCCAATAGTTCATTTCGGCGTTAATATTCAGCGTCCAGTTGCTGCTCCACGGCGGACGGGTTTCCTGGTTCCAGATTCCCTGCAAATTCGCCGGCTGGGTTCCGGGTCGGGAGCTTGCGATCATCAGATAGCGGCCATAGTAGAACAGCAGCTCGACGAGCCCAGGATCGTCCCCGCCGAACTCTGCGATCCGGCGGTCGGTCGGCAAATCGTCCGGCGCCAGGCTTTCTCCAAGCGACAGCTCCACCCGGTTGAACAGCTGCTTGTGATCGGAAATATGCGCCTCGCGCTGCGAATCGTAATTGTCCTGCGCCGCCCGCTCCAGAATGCCTTGCGCCACCGGTCCGGGATCCCGTCCGCCGCTGCCCGGTAACCGGTCATACCCGTTGAAGCTGGTGGCCGCGCCGACATACAGCGTGACGGTCGTCGCGCCGGTAATATGTATGCCGTCTTGGTCCACCTGCATCTTGCCGTCCTCTTGCCTTGCAAGCAAACGCCCTTCGAAGCGCATCGCTTCCGTACTGTCCGCATCACCGTATACGACGGGATGGCCCGAGCGGTAATAGTTCGGCCACACTTGCTCCGGAGCGGTGCCCTGCAGCACGAACTGCTCCCCCTCGGCCGACGTGCGGTAACGGAGCGGGCTGTCCAGCCGAGCGTGGAAGTTAAGCCTGCCGGGCACACTCGCCGAGATGCGAACGACAATGACTTGATCGGGATGGGATGCAAACACCTCCCGCGCATACCGCACCTCGCCGACCTGATACTCGACAAGCGAAAGTCCTTGCCCCATATCCAGTTCGCGACGGTACCCCTGGTAGAGGCCCCCATGTTCAAAATGAAGGCGCAAATCGCCCAAAGGCATATACGACTGGGTGTAGGTCCCCATCATCTCCTTGCTCATGCGGTCCGCCTCGATATACCGGCCTTGCTCGATGAGCCGGCGAATCTCCGGCAGGAGCTCTTTCGCCTTGGGATTGTTCCAATCCCTGGGGAATCCTGACCACAAGGTGTCTTCATTCAATTGAATGCGCTCGTTCTCCACGCCGCCGAAGACCATCGCGCCAAGCCGCCCGTTTCCTACCGGGAGCGCTTCCGTCCATATTTTCGCCGGCATGTGGTAATGAAGTTTCATAGTTTCCCTCCCGTTGTCGTCACCCATACACGCAAGCGCCTCTATTCTTGATAGAGACGCTTGCGACAACCTTTACTTGGATATGGTGGATGAATCATAAGCTTGCTGCATGATTTCCAGGTAACCTTTCAGGTTCAATGCGTCAAGACCTTTTACATAAGCGTCCCAATCCTTATCCAGGCTCTTGGCGCCCGTTACGAATTGCAGCGCGTTCTGATCGATGTAATCCTTGATGTTTGTTTGCATCATGCTTGCTTCATCCGCTCGAGTCGGGTCAAGCCAGAGCGCCCAGTGCGGGAGAACTTCTGCCGGCTCTTTGCCTTCATACAGGTAAGTGGCTTCCTGCAGGCGGCGTTCGTAACCGTCGCCGGCATAAATATCTTTGCCCTGAACCGCGGCGTCCCGGAAATCTTTGTGCTGGTTGTACTGTGCCATCGGACCCCAAAGGTTGCGCGGGGTTTCGCCGGTCTTCACCGGGATTTCGTAGTAAAGCGGTGTTGCCTGTTCATTAAGGGCAATTTCCCCTTCTTTCGGTTTCCGCCAGCCGATATTCTCTTCGCCGAAGATGCCTTGCAGCGTTCCTTCTTCCGTGTACAAATAATCCAGCATTTTGATCGCGGCAATCTGTGCTTCTTTGCTTGCTCTGTTCGTCAGTACGAACGTCGCGCCCGGGTCGATCGGGTAATTGAACGTCGCATACGAAGCATACGGCCCTTGCAGCGGAGCGATCGGATTGTAGTCTTTGCCGTATGGGCTGTCAGCAGCCGTATTTACGAAGATCGCAGGGTGCATGCCGGCGCCGGCGCCGAGCAGCTGCGCGTCGGCATTGTCGCCGATTTTCTTGTATGCTTCGGCGTTTTGCGTGAATGCGCCAGGATCGATCAGGCCCTCGTCGTACAGCGACTTGATGTAAGCCAGGCCTTCTTTCCATTCCGGCTTGTTAGCAGCCATGTCCACCTTGCCGTCCTTCATGACCAAATAGGTTCTGTCGTCGTCATAGATGAAGCCGTTCATCAGGTACGGAATGACGTGCACGCCGTATGGTTCGGTGGAACCGCTGAGCGGCACTTCATCAGCTTTACCGTTGCCGTTCGGATCCCCCGTCTTGAATGCTTTCAATACATTCTTAAATTCTTCGGTCGTTTTCGGCTCTTCGAGACCCAGTTGCTTCAGCCATTTCGTGTTGATCCACATTTTGTTCGGGTACGAACAGTGGAAGCACTCATTCAATCCCGTCAATCCATAGATTTTGCCGTCCGGCGCAGTATTCATCGCCTTGTAATATTCGTTTGTCTCAAGCGTTTCCTTGATGTTCGGCGCATACTGGTCGATCAGATCGTTCAGCGGAACGATTACACCTTGTTGGCCGAACTTCAGCAGGTCGGTTTGCGAGAATCTGTCCACCCACGGAATGAGCAGGTACAGGTCGGGATAGTCGCCGCTCGCAAGCGAGATTTGTCTTTTTTCGGCAGCACCATCGAACGGTACCGTTGTCCATTTGAAATTGATATTGAATTTTTGTTCAAGCAGTTTGGTGAAATTACTGGTTGCCAAGTCCGTGTCTGTACCCTGCTGCGCGAAGACAGAAATCGTAACCGGTTCGGATAATGCGGCGCCGTCTTCGCCGCCTGCATTTGCGCTGTTGCCGCCGGTATTGGCTGAGTCCGTTCCCGCATTTTCGCCGCCCTTCGAGCAGCCTGACAAGATCAGAATGAGAACCACAACACATGCAGCAAGGAATGTCCATTTTGTTTTCAAAGTAACCTCTCCCTTTTCGTCATAATTGTTCAACCCCCGCAATCAACGAACGAGTGCATAAAGTACACATCTACATATAACCCCCCCCTTCCAATAGTCCTCTATTATCCTTTGACGGAACCGATCAGCATGCCTTGGACGAAAAAGCGCTGCACGAACGGGTAGATAACCAGTACCGGCAGGCTTGCGACGACAATCAGCGAGTACTTCATGAGCTCGACCATTTGCTGTCTTCTTACCATTTCGCTGGCGTCAATGGTGCCTGTCCCATTATTGAGAATCAGGATGCTTCGCAGAATCAGCTGCAGCGGGTAGATCGACTGCGTCTTCAAGTAGATCAACGCATCGAAGTAAGCATTCCACTGCCCGACCGCGTACATCAGGGCTAAAACTGCAATGATCGGCTTGGCAAGCGGGATAATGACGCTGAAGATGAAACGCCAGTCGCTGCAGCCGTCAATTTCGGCAGCTTCGCTGAGCTCGTCGGGAATCGACGTCTGGAAAAACGTCCGCGCAATGATCACCTGCCAGACCCAAATCGCATTGGGAACCAGCAGCGCCCAGCGGGTGTCGATCATTCCCAACGACTTTACGACCAGGTAGGTCGGAATCAATCCGCCCGAGAAAAGCATTGTAAACGTAATGAAGATCATCAGCGGACTGCGGCCGAAAAATGTCTTCTTCGACAGCGGATAGGCGATCATAATCGTAAAGGCCACGCTGATCAGCGTACCGGAGACCGTATAGAACAGGGAGTTTGCATAGCCGCTCAACACCTGATCGTTCTTGAATACGGTCTTATAACCGTCGAGCGTGATGTCGATCGGCCACAGCCATACGCGGCCTGCCGATACGGCTTCAGGGCTGCTTATGGAAGAGCTCAGAATATAAACGAGCGGGTACAAGACCAGCAGCAAGATAATGGTCAAAAACAGATAAATCATGCCAAGGAAAATCCGGTCTCCCATCGATTCCCTGATTGTTTTTTGCTCGGCGGTCATAGACTTCCCTCCCTTCGTCAGCGTTACCATAGGCTGGTGCTGGAAGCTCGTTTCGCGATCGTGTTGACGACCAGCAGAAGAACAAGGTTCACCACGGAGTTGAACAGTCCGACTGCGGTTGCGAAGCTGTAATTGGCGTTCAGCAAACCGATCTTATACACATAAGTAGAAATAATCTCAGACGTAGACAAATTGAGCGGATTTTGCAGCAGATACATCTTCTCGAATCCGATCGCCATCATGTTGCCGACGCTCAGAATCAAAATAATGACGGCTGCCGGCATCAGACCGGGCAGGTCCACGTTTATAATTTTTTGAAAACGAGACGCGCCGTCGACTTTCGCCGCTTCGTAGAGGGAAGGATCGACGCCTGCGAGCGCTGCCAAGTAAATAACCGCCGAATAACCCGCCGATTGCCATACGTCGGAAAATACATAAACGGACCGGAACCATTTCGCATCGCCTAGAAAATTAACGGCTTCCATTCCGAAGGCGCTGAAGATCGTATTGACAATACCGAGCCGCGGAGCCAGGAAGAGCATAATAATCGACACCATAACGACGGTGGAAATGAAATACGGCGCATAGGTTACCATTTGAACGGTTCGTTTGAACCGGGCATTCTTGATTTCATTAAGCGCTAATGCGAGCAGGATCGGGATCGGGAAGCCGACCGCGAGCTGATAGAAGGAAATGTATAACGTGTTTTTAATCAAGGTAAAGAATGCCGGGTTTTGGAAAAACAATTCGAAATATTTGGTTCCTGCCCACGGACTGCCCCAAATCCCTTTGATTACGTTGTAATCCTTGAATGCTAGTATGGCGTTAGCCATCGGTACGTATTTGAAGATGAGAAAATAAAGTATCGGCGGAATCGCCAGCAAATACAGCTGCCAATGTCTCTTTAAACTCTTCTTCGCAGATGGCCATTGATGCGTCGTTTTTCCTTTGGATTTCAAAGCTTGTCGTTTCGTAGTGACTACCGTCTCCAGAACAACCACCCCCAAAATTATGTTCTCGGTGTTGTGCCAACTATATATGATAGCGCTTTCCTAGACTCATCTTAGGTCACCCGGCTTCTCTCCGTAAAGGTACACTTGGGTATTTACCGTACAATTCGCTCATATTGAGCAGCGTACATTTTTCCGTGCACCGTACATTTACCCGTTCTCTCGCAAACAAAAAAGAAACCTGTCCGAAGACAGGCCTGTCATTCATCGACCGATTGCCGGTACATGCTGGGCGATACGCCCCTAACCCTTTTAAACGCTCTTCGAAAAGAGTGCGCGCTGTTATACCCTACTTGGAACGCGATTTCATCAATCGTTAACCGGTTTTCGATTAACAAATCGGACGCTTTGCCGATCCTCGTTCTCTCCAAATAATCGGATAAGTTTTCACCGGTTTGCTCCCTAAAAAGCTGCGAAATATATTTTTCGGGACGGCCCACCGTTTCGGCGATCCGGTATAACGTCAGATCAGGGTCACCATATGATCTTTCGATAAAGCTGGTAATCTCATGCACCGTTTCGTGATGAAGATCGCTTTTTTTCTTGGCAATCCATCCACAAAATTGCTCCAGAATGCTCTCCAAGCTCCGCCTTACCTGCTCAATCCCGTCTGCCGGTTGGATGTGCACGATTTGATTTTGGACAGCCTCGGAAAACTCCGCATCCTGAAACGCCTTCTGATCAAGAAGCTTGAGCAGCGTGCCTTTCATCTCCCCGATCAGCTGCTCCGTCATTTCACGAGAAAGTTCTCTTTCGGTAAAATTCCGGTCGAAGATCTGGGCTACGATTCGTTTGCCTTCGTCGATTTCTCCGGCTTTGACCGTATTGAGCAGCCGGTGTTCCGTATCAATCGGATAATAATACACTGTCGTTTCCCTCATGGTGTCCTGAAACCAAACCGTGCCTTTCTCATCCAGATAAACGGCATAATCCATCGCCTGTGCGGCCTCGTCAAATGAGCGATTGATTTCGGAGAGCGTACGGTACAAACCGCCCATCGCCACGGTTACCGATATACGATAGTTGGCGTAAATCGATTCAACCAGCCGGGCAAGTTTTGTTTCGATCGCGTCCTTCCATCCGGAACCGGGCTCATGTTCCGAAGAGAAGAGAATCGTGATTTTATCCGAGCCCAGGTCGGTCATATGAAGGTCGGCGTCGATTTCATTTAACGTCTGTTTCACGATCAGGCGCGCCACACTGAGTTCTTCGATAATTTCTTTGCTGTCTATGCCGCCGTATCCGCTTATCTTGATGATGCTCGCATATCCGGATCTTCCGTCCAGTCCGAAGCCGATTTGGGAAGCAACGGCTTCCAATTCCTGAGGAGAATTAAATTCCCCTGCCAGCAGCCTTTTAATGAACGCATCCCTTAACAGCGGAATTTGGCTGTTCAATTCCGTTTGCAGCAATTTGTTGCTTACGATCAGATTCGAGATGTTGCCGGCCAGAAAATCATATTCATTTTTCATGTTGGCTGTATCCAGGCCGTTCTGTTCTTTGAATGCATTCAATAAGCGATTGATCGGCGCGCTGTTCCGATAGGCAAGCAGCAGGCCGATGATCAGGCCGGCCAGTGAAGCCGCCGCCGAGAGCGTCCATGTCATATACTTAATTTTGTTTGCCTTTTCCATTAATGCTTGTTTCGGTATGCCCGCCGTATACAACCAACCGGTCTTTTCGGATCGGATGGTGATAAGCAGGGTCCCGTTATCGAATCGACTCGTCTCTTTAATCTCGCCCGGCGAAGGCGCCAATTTTCTGATCTCCGATTCTTCAATGCCTTGAGATGTCAAGGTATTTCCCTTGCTATCGGTAATAAACGCCCAGCCGCCGTATTGGCTGGACACACTCTCAAGCAGACTGCCGATTTTCGTTTCGTCGATCAGCACGACTACGGTAGCTTGCGGATTCCGGAAGCTGTTAAGCGGCAAAGACTGTGCAAAGGTGAGTACCGATAAATCCCTTTTGCCCAGCTTAAAAGACCGAAGCGGCAATATCTCTTGCTCATGGGTCGCCTCCACAATCGTTTTTTTCCATTCTTCGAAAGACACGCCCGCGTATTGGTTAAGTTCGTAATAGTGCTCCGGCCGGAAATAAACGGAACCGGGAGTGACCACGACGTCATAATTGTTAAAGTATATATAGAAATTTTGCAGAAAATCATTCGTCTGGCTGTAATCCGCCACATCCCGCGCCATTTTCCATAAGCCATACACATTGTACGTTTCGCCCTGCTTCTTCTCGCTGATAAGCCGGTTCAAGTCCTGATTAATCGCCAATTGTTTGGTGAAACCTTCCACTTCCGCAAGTCTCCGCTCAAGAATTTCTTCGCTCTGCTTCAACAGCATCAAACTATTTTCAATTGAGCTGGATTGCGCAACGTCGATCGACGTCCGGTAAGACATATAACCGGCGATGTTCGGAATCAATAATAGGATGATATAGGATATTAAAAATCTTCTGAAAACAGATGAAAATTTGGCCGCCCTCATACGATCCCTCCATGGGTAGCGCTTGCATCGTTGGATAGCCGATGCTTAAATCTCCACCATCGCTTTAATCACTTTGGATTCCGGCTTTAGCCAGCTGTCGAAATGTCCGATCATCTCATCAAACGGAGCGCGATGAGTAATAAAGCTGCCGACATCGATCCGCCCGCCTCTCACCGCCTCCAGCACATGATTGAAATCCTCCGGAGTTGCGTTCCTGCTGCCCAGCAAAGTCAGCTCCCGTTTGTGAAATTCCGGGTCGTGGAAGGCAATATCCGCTTTGACCAGGCCCACATAAATCAGCTTGCCGCCGTGGGCAACATAGTGGAACGACTCTGTCATCGACCGTGCGTTCCCGGTTGCGTCAAACACGACGGTAGGATAATCGCCGTCCGTTAACGCGGCCAGCCGCTGCCCAGGCTCCTGCAGCGCATGGACGGTATGATCGACTTTCGCCCACTGACGGCAGAAGTCCAGCCGTTCGTCGTTTATATCCATCGCAATGACCCGCGCTCCATTATATTTGGCAAAAGCCATCACGCCGAGTCCAATGGGACCGGCGCCGATCACCAGCACCGTCTCATCCCGGCGGAGCTCTGACCTCCTCACCGCATGAGCACCGATGCTGAGAGGTTCCAGTACGGCCGTTTCGTCAAGCGTCAGGCCTTCCGTTTTGATCAAGTGTGAAACCGGAACCGTGATCATCTCCCTAAATCCGCCGTCGCTATGCACGCCGATCACCTTCATGCCCGTGCAGCAGTTCGTTTTGCCGTTGCGGCAGGCGATGCAGCGTCCGCAATGCATGTAGGGAATCACACAGACTTGATCCCCTTTCTTCAGGCCGTCGCCATTAGCCCCGATCTCTTCAACAATGCCGGCCAGTTCGTGCCCGAGTATCCTTGGATACGTGAAGAAAGGCTGGTTGCCTTTATAGGCATGCAGATCGGTTCCGCATATGCCGATCCGCTTGATCCGGATGATCGCCTCACCTTCCGCCAAAGAAGGCGGATCCATTTCGACAAGCTTCAGTTGACCGATTTGTTCGCAAACGATGCCCTTCATAACAAGCGCTCCTCTCCGGTTATGATTTCAAATTTTCGTTGTACTCCGGACGCCCGCTGACCCAGGTCCTATTATGGATGGGCGCCAATATGTCGAGAACTTCCTTGAGCAGAGCGCCGTCCATCGGCTCGTCCGTCCATTCGGCGTTCTTCCGGATATTGGCCGGATTGGCCGTACTGACGAGCGTGGTGGGGATGCGATCGTCGCCCGTCGAGAATTGAACGGCCAGCTTGGCGATGTCCGCGCCTTGTGCGGCGCAATAGTCGGCGGCCCTTTTGCAGGTGTCCTTCAACTCCCTGCCGGCAGGGTGCCATTCCGGCGTTCCGCGCGCGCTAAGCAGTCCCATGGACAGCGGGGATGCGTTGACGAGACCGACATGCTTCTCTTCGACCAGCGGCAGAAGGTCAAGCAGCGCCGTATCATTTAATGAGTAATGACAGTAGGAAATAATGGCATCGACGTCCACCTGGGGGAGTAACGTTTCGAACAAGGCGATCGGCAGTCCGCATATGCCTGTGTTTCGGATTTTCCCCTGTTTCTTCAATTCTTGCAGGGCAGGAATCGCTTCTTCCATTATGATCGCGGCGGGAACGAATTCAATATCGTGCAAGTACAGAATGTCCACGTAATCCGTGTTCAAACGCTGCAGGCTTTCTTCCACACTGCCGATAATCCGCCGACGCGAAAAATCAAACACATCCGCGCTATACCGTCCGGCTTTCGTGGACAACAGAAACTTATGCCTGGGAATCTGCTTGATCGCTTGGCCCAGCACCGTCTCCGCTTTTGTCAAGCCGTAATAAGGCGACACATCGATAAGGTTGATCCCCGCATCAATTGCTTCATGCACGGTGAAGATGCTTTCCGCTTCGTCAGTTTCACGGAAAACGGAGCCCAGTGAGGATGCTCCAAAGCTCAGTACGGAGACGTCCAGCCCGGTTTTACCGAGTTTTCTGTATTTCATGCGCAATCTCTCCATTCATAGGATGATATCGTCTTGACTTGCACTTCATTCCTTCATTGTACCAGCATAAATGAATAATAAACCCAAGTTTGGCGACATAATTTTCCAGCACCAGGCGTAGCAAGGCTTTCCGG